>JAITFB010000065.1 GCA_031281695.1 Candidatus Servula neotermitis | reverse complement strand
CAGAGATTGTAATAGTATATTTTACCATTTCGATTGTATTTCTAAGTTAGTGCATGGTCTATAACACGTGTATAATTTCCAGCTGTAATATGCAATCGTAAAACGTTGCCAGCTTCGGGTAATACTTTAGTGAAGATTACAAATCCGCAGGAAGTAAAATCAATTATAGGATTTTTATCTCTCCGAGCGATCAACGAATTGACTTGGTGTCTAATCGGTAAATCCAAGTTTGTATTAACATCATTTTGAAGATCCGCTTCTAGTCCACTACGCTCGTTCTTCTTAGCTTCCATAGAGTCAATAAGTTCTGCACGATAAGAATATTCAAAAAAACCAGGATCTAAATCAGCTAAGAACGCCCAACCCTTAACGTATAAGTATCCAAATTTTCGAAAGTGACACTGGATAAAATGAATAGGAAAAATTTGCAATTCAGTAACTGGATACTCGCATTTGGCATTGGTCAAATTCGCTTGAAATATGCGACTATCTAAGCTGTAAAAACCCAAAGTAGCCTGAATATTTAGACTTGCTTGATTTTCTAAATTTTGGTAAATAATTTTTTGATTCAAAAGCTCAGTGTATTTAATCCAATTGATTAAAGCCTGGTTTTGCCTATGCACTAAAAGTTCATATCCAAAACGTGAAGCTGGTGGAATAAGGTCATGATCGTCGCTCGAAATATATTCAAAAATTGTTTCTACGAAGCGGCGAACTAATTTCAATTGTACACTTAACTCTTCTGATTCTAATAAATGCCTTAAGATTTCAGGGACATCGAAAGACAAATACTGCGTCACCCGCGTTTTAACCAAATCAGAATTACCTGTCGCTCTAAGCAAATCGATAGCGGTTGTGTAAGAGCGAATTCGAGCTTGTGTATCCGAAACTAAATTAATATTTTGAGAAATCGAACTGGAGTCATCGCGAATTCGCCAATAAACCAAATTGTCAGGAATCACATCAATCGTAGGAGCAGCTAAATAACATTTAATATTCATAATATGGTCTTCGTATATAATACCTTCAGGAAACGCGAACTTATGAGTTTTCCACCATTCAAAATTAAACAATTTTCCCGCTGCTAAAATTTGACATAAAATTTTCGGATACCCTTCTAAAACAACCGTAGAGCGGGGAATACTATGAACATCTTGGATCCAATATCCGGGTTCTGAAAGTTTCCCATTTTGTAAACGCAAATATTTCGCAACGCAAATTGGAGAATGACTTTCCTCTAAAGAATTGACCATAACGCCCAAAGTGTGGGGGTTGAAAACATCATCTGAATCCAAAAAAATGATATATTTCCCTTGAGCTTTAGTCAACAAACGGTTACGAGTAATCGAAACTCCTTGATTACTGAATTTATATAAATAAAACCTGGGGTCATCACGAGTAACTTTTCTAGTAATCGAATAGGAATTATCGGTTGAGCCGTCGTCGCCTATAAGCACTTCATAGTTTGAGTATTCAAATTGTTGGATGGATTTAATGCATGCAACAACATACTTAGACGTATTATAAACCGGAACGATGATCGATACGAGTGGCTCAATCACTTTTTCGGTTGAATCAACAAAGCTCGGGAATAACGTTTAACTGGTTGAGAGATTCCAATCAGACTTTTACGTTGGTATTTTTTTCGCTGAACAATCTCAAGATGAGGCGAAATTTCACTCTTCAACATCGCGTCTGAGTAATGCCAAGTTAGAGGATTAGTATGAATAAAATAATTACGATTGAAATTATGGTCATATGAAAGCAAAGTCTTATGAGCTTTCTCGGCTAAACGAAAGATTGCATGACGTTCTGTATCTGTAAAAGCATGAAACGAATTTGAGACCGATATGTTATATTGGCGAGGATTACTCAACTTGATACTTCCAGAATTAGTTTGAGGACCTTGTTGATCGGGATCCAACATTTCGTAAAGGAATTGATCTAGTTGCAATTGATTCATAATATTACAATTCCGTACTTCAACTCCGTTTTCCATGGCCACCCTAACCGCCCTATGACAATAATCGATTGACCACACCTCATAACCAGCCTCCCGCAATCTTTTACTAAATAATCCGTTTCCAGCCCCAATATCCAAAATGGGAATTTCTTTTTCAAAATTTTCAATGATCATTTGAAAATGTTGATCGTTACCATCGATAGGATTTTTAAATTCGTCGAGTGCCGCATAATAAGTCCAAAAATCTGAAGTTGGAGTCATGCCTTTCCCAAACCAGTCATCAAATAAAATTTGAGTTTGAGGATTAATTTTGGCTTGCCAAGAAGGATCTGGCGTTAAATAATTAGGGCCGAAAACTGCTTCTAGCCATTTTTGTGGATTAGCCGGGGCATCGAATTCTATGTCTTCCAAAGTGATTTTGGAAAAAGGGTAAATGTCTGAGGGTTGAAAACCAGAGTCTCGCAAAAGAAACGGCTGATTATAAAACCCGTCCATAAAAAAACCTTGAAAAAAATCAATGTAAAATTTTACGTTCGAGTTATCATCTAAAAGTAAAACTTGAGTATGCGCCCCAGAATGTTGTAAGACCACATAACCCATCCATGTTAAAGTTTGATTCAACTTAATGGTATTTTCTCTAATTTCACGTAAATCATGAGATTCTGAATAAAAAAGAAAATCAATGTCATCATCGTGGTCAATCAATTTTCCATTACGCACAGCTCCCAACAAGCTCGCTGAGCAAAGTGCAATTTTATAACCTGCCAAAGTGAGTTGAGACTGAAGTACATGAGCTGTAGATAACAATTCTTCTCTTAAGGCTGGATTTCCTGCCAAATAATGACCCAAACGTCCGTACTTATTGAGCATTAGTGCTCGACCATCAGGATCAACCAAACGAACTGGCTCCGAAGATTTGAGGAATTGAACAGACTCACTAAAATAAATGTCTTCACTCAGAGCATTTTTGATCGTTACTTTAGTGACCCCATCTAAATAGGGTTCGAAAATTTTCGGCCAAGTCAAAGGAATATGCTTGAGATTGAAAGGAGAGTTGTCTACTAAGTCAATCAACTTTGGAGCCCAAACCAACTGGTCGTCAAAATAAATTGCCAAACCTAATTGCTCTGGATTCTTCTGGTATTGAGCAATTGTTTGGTCAGAGAGCGAAAAATACAATTGTCTCATATGCTTAGCTTAAACGATTAATCACCGAAACAAGCGCCAACAATCAGGATGCCAATGCCTGCGTTCATCAATTCCAGCCTGAACCCCTAAAATATGATCTAAGTCAATTACAGTAAAAGTATTAGATCCCGAAGGAATTTCTCGATTACATCCAGCGCAACGATATGGATGACTTGAGTTCCGGGAATAATGTATTTCATACCGATGGCCCCGCTTCACTTCAATTCGTTTAGTGGCGTTGAATACTGTTTCATCAAATGGAGTGACGTTAATTCTCGGAGGATGCTTACGCGGCATAGATTCAGCTTAATGCGAAAAGTCTGTTATGGTTAGCGTCATACGCCTTTTAGATATTGATAATTTTCATCCGGATTCTTCGTTATGTCAAGCTGGAAGATATTTACAAAAACCTACGCACCGTATCAGTTCGGTGTTTGGGCATTCTAAACTATTAATTGTTAACTATTAATTGTAAAAGTGGCAAAATGTTTAAGTAATGAAAATCGAACACGAAAACTTGAACGAGACAGAAATTAAAGTTACTTTAGAAATGACGCGAGAGGACTGGGAGCCCTATCAAGATAAAAAATTGACTGAATTAGCTAAAACATTAAAAGTCCCAGGATTTCGGCCCGGAAAAGTACCTAAGGCAGTAGTTCTAAACCAATTAGGCAAAACCGCTGTCGAAAACGAAACTTTAGAGGAAACCATTCATGAATTGTATCGCGCATATTTAACCGACAAGCAAATTACTGTTTTAGGTCGTCCCACGACCAACATCATAAACCAACCTATTGACGGACGCGATCCTTATGTCAAAGTCGAATTCACTCAAGAAGCTTTTCCAGAAATAAAATTACCTGATGCCAAAACTGTTCAAATCCAGGTTGATACGGCTTCGGAAATTGAGTCCAAACTGTTTGATACCCAAATTCAAACATTACGCGAAAAATTTGCAACCTTAGTTGCAGTCGATCGTAAATCTAAAGCTGACGACTATTTATCAATTGATCTAAAAGCTTTCCAAAACGGCCAAGAAGTAGAAAGTTCTTTAAATCAAAGTATTCGCTTGAACGCTGATGCTTTAGTGATGGAAAATATGTTCAAAAATCTCTTAGGGACCAAAGCTGGCGATGTGAAAAAATTCCAATCTACTTTGGTCGGAGGAGATCACGCTGGCGAATCGGCTGATATTGAAGTTACTGTAAATAGCGTCAAACAAATGGATCTACCTGAACTCAATGATGACTTTGCTAAACTGTCGTCTCAATATACGACTTACAAAGAGCAAGAGGCCAGCCTCAAAAAATCTGCGCAAGACCGAGTCAAAGAAACTCAAATCAACCAAGCTTCTCAAAAATTGATGGAACATTTGGACACTTT
>JAITFB010000051.1 GCA_031281695.1 Candidatus Servula neotermitis | reverse complement strand
ACTAACCAGAGCATAGACTGCAAAGAATTTCTGATCTTGAGCTGGTGACGAGAGTCGAACTCGCCTCTAAACCTTGGGAAGGTTTCATTCTACCGATGAACTACACCAGCTTTTCTAGCAGACTAGGAATTAGAAATTAGGCCTTAGTCAGACAATTTCACTCTAAGAGCTTACGCACTTAGAGCCAGACTTCATAACAAAAGCTGACATATCAACTATCATTTATGTCGTTGGTCTCGCAATCAAAAACTAATGCCTAATTCCTAATTCCTAATTCCTAATTCCTAACTACGCGGTTGGCGAAAATTGGGAAGTCACCTGAATAGTTCCAGCCACAATGTCATCATTGAGTTTTTGAATTTCCGCTTTTAGTTCATCCGAAACTTCACCTTCCAAATCGTGATAAGGAGCCAAACCTACACCGCCATTAGCTAAAGTGCCAATGTAAGGCGTGTTATTGAAGTTGCCCTCTTTATGATCCTTAATTACTTGGAAAACCGCTGGTTGAATATTTTTCAGCATAGAAGACAACAAGTGCGGTAAATACGACGCTTCGTCAGTATAATACGCATCTACATCGCCCAACATATAATAAGCGTTGTGTTCCGCAACAGCTTGTTGAGTACCGCCGCCTACGCTGCCAATAATAATATCCGCGCCTTGGTTAATGAAGGTTTCGGCAATTACCTTAGCTTTAGCCGCATCGGTAAAGTCGCCGACTGCCATCATATCTGAAGGGTTTTCAGGATCCCAACCCAAGAATTTCACGTCAGCATTTTTGGCTTTATTGTATGCCTGGATGCCTTGGTATCCGCCGTCAAAATAAAGTTGAACTGGAGGAATCGCCATACCGCCGTAAGCCGCTACGATGCCAGACTTCGAGAATCCAGCAGCTAAATATCCGCCCAAATAAGCAGCTTGCGCCACATCAAACATGATTGGCTTCACATTTGATGAAGTGATGCTATTATCGTCAATGATAGCAAAATCCACGTTGGGATTCGCTTCAGCAGCTATTTTGGTCGCTTCAGCTAAATTGAATCCAACTGTAATAATCAAATTACAGCCTTCATTAACGGCTGAGGTGATATTAGGCTCATAGTCCTCGGCTTTAGTCGATTCCAAAGGCTTGATTTCCACGCCCAATTCGTTTTTGGCTTGCTCCGCACCCAATAATGCTGATTGATTGAAGGCTTTGTCTTCAAAAGTCCCTCCATCAGAAATCACACAATAGAGTCCAGCGGCTTCCGGCGATCCGCTGTCAGTAGGCTCGGGGCTTCCGCTTTCATCAGGATTGGGAGTCCCACCGCATCCAACCAATGCTAAAGAAAGCGCAAACGCCCCCATAGCAGTTAATAATTTTTTCATAGATTTCCTTTCTTTATCTACACATTTATTTTAATAGGTATAGAAAAAATAAGCTGAAAATTTTTATGCAGGATTTGCGCTAGGGGGCGGCGGAGCTTTACAATACGATTCTGAAATTAAGCCCAGAATGCCTAAAAGCAACGCTGAAGCAGCACTCAAAGTATTAATTAGCCAATAGTAATTGAGATAATTCAAACTGTCTTGTAGAGCTAATACGAAAATTCCTCCCGAATATAGACCCGCTAAAAACCATCCAGTCACTATCGAGCTTTTAGCGAAAATATAAGTCGTTGAAGCGTAAAACGGACTCAGGTCAGGCAATTTTCCGTCTAAAAAACGCTTAACTTTTAGACCCCGATAAAGCACATATAGCGCTAAAACGACTAACAAAGCGATGATTAAATAATTGCCCGAAATTAAAGGCCAGCCTAAACGAATCAGTAAAATTTGAAAAATAAATCCAATCGCGGTCCCGCTTATAAAATAGGCCAGAACAACCCAAAAGCTGGTCCTATTTAAGGGGGCGAATTTCATGACTAAGTTTTAGGTTTACGCAAAGGAACCGGCGGTAAATCGCTAACTGGACGGGACTTAGAAGAAAGCCAAACTGGTCTTTTAGGAGCCTTTTTAATTCCTTGAAAAATTTCCTTGAGTTCGTCCTCCAAAAGGGTTTCTTTTTCTAATAAGGCCGCAGCCAATTTATCCAAAATTTCTCGGTTGCGGTTAATCATTTTATAAGCTTCATCGTGAGCTTTTTCCATCAGCTTGCGAATTTCTCGATCAATTGCGAAGGCTGTTTCATCAGAATAATTCTTACTCTCTTCATAACGTCCATAAAACGGTTCGTCCGAATGCGACCCGATTTTAACCGCGCCTAATTCAGCGGTCATGCCATATTCAGTCACCATCTTCCGAGCGACCTCTGAAGCTTTTTCAATATCATTCGAAGCCCCAGTCGTTGGATCATGGAAAACCACTTCTTCAGCGACTCGTCCGCCCATCGCCCAAGCTAATTGATCCAAGAGCTGGTTACGCGTCACGCTGTAACGATCCTCACTAGGCATAATCGAAGTATAACCACCCATCCGACCGCGAGGTAAAATAGTAACTTTTGTTACAGGATCGGTGTAATTGCAAGCTGAGGCTACGACTGCATGTCCAGCTTCATGATAGGCTGTATTACGCATTTCTTCAGGGATCACCCCGCGCGTTTTCTTTTGAGGTCCAGCGAATACGCGGTCAATCGATTCATCGATTTCTGACATAGTTATGTTTTTTTTGTTATTACGGGCCGCCAATAAAGCCGCTTCATTTAAAACATTTGCTAAATCTGCTCCGCTATATCCCGGCGTGCGTTTAGCAACATGCTCTAAGTTCACATCTTTAGCTAAAGGCTTGCCTTCAGAATGCACTTGTAAAATAGCCAAGCGACCTTTAAGATCGGGAATATCCACGGGAACTTGGCGATCGAAACGACCTGGACGCAATAATGCTGGATCCAAAATGTCTGGTCGATTAGTCGCAGCAATGAGAATAACATTAACGTTCGAGCCAAACCCATCCATTTCCACCAACAATTGATTCAAAGTTTGCTCCCGCTCATCATGCCCCCCTCCTAAACCGGATCCGCGATGACGTCCTACCGCATCAATTTCGTCCAAAAAGATGATCGACGGCGCATTAGCTTTGGCTTGTTCAAACAAATCTCGAACTCTTGAAGCCCCAACGCCAACGAACATTTCCACGAAATCTGATCCAGACATAGAAAAGAACGGGGCCTTGGCTTCGCCAGCCACTGCTCGGGCTAATAACGTTTTCCCAGTTCCAGGAGGACCATACAATAAAACGCCCCGAGGTATTTTCGCGCCTAAATCCAAATACTTTTTATTGTCAGTCAAAAAATCTTTGATTTCTTTCAATTCTTCAACAGCTTCATCCTCCCCCTTTACATCGGAAAATCTAGTTTTAGGAATTTCCTTAGCAGCGACGTTGGGCCGAGTTTTCCCAAAAGAAAACGGATTAGCGAAACCTCCCCCTCGACCGTTTTGAGCTTTGGACATAAATAAATACATCAACCCAAAAAGTAAAAGCAAAGGCAGGGCGACAGAAACCAAAGTATTCAAAAGCCAATTATTTTGAGGAGGACGAATATCGTATCCGCCTGGTATATTCGCTTTTTGAATAGTCTGAATTACGTCTTCGCCTTGCTTATATAGAAAAAAGAACTCCACGATCGTGGCAGTTTTCTCGTCTTTATTAGTATAAGGCACAGACAATTCCATCCTGACTTTATTGACACCATCTTCGACTTGCAATTCAGTAACTTTATGTTCATTAAGTAATTGCAAACCTTCGGAAGTTTTGATTTGCAATACATTGGCTGGATACAAAAAAAATGTCGCGATAGACGCAACCACCAACCCTACTAATATTAAAGGCCAAATCGAATTATCTTGGGGCGGTTTTTGCCCTTCATTAAAATTTTGAGGCTTCGTCGGAGGCAACGAACCTTGGTTTCGAGAGTTCGCCATAGATTATTGAAGTTCCTGGGTTTTAGAAGATATATCCACGCCGGCGCGAGCATAAACTTCATTACGTCCACGACCAGCTTCATACACTTCGGGATTCAAAACTCCAATTACATCCAAATTGCGATACATCTGATCATAATCAAAACCATAGCCTACTACGAATTTGTTAGGGATATCGAAACCGACGTATTTAACATTAATGGGAAAAATTGTAGCCTCTGGTTTACGCAACAAAGTAAACAATTCGACTGAACGAGGTTTTTTATTTTCCAAATATTCTACAATTTTTGTAAGAGTTAAACCAGTATCAATAATATCTTCAATGACTAAGACATCTTGGCCGGCGATGTCATGAGCCAGATCTAAAACTATTTTCACATTACCGCTTGAACTGGTTGAATTAGCATAACTCGAAACAGTCATGAAATCAATTTGGACATGCATATTCAAATTAAGAATCAATTCATTCAGCGCAAAAACGCCACCTTTTAAAATACAAATCAAAATCAATTCTTTTCCTTGATAATCCTGAGTTATTTGTTTCGCGAGTTCTTTGATCCGCGCTTCAACTTCGACTCTCGTATAAAGAACCTCAGAAATATCAGCCCGAACCTGATCAATTTTCATATTATTAGTTTAGCCCGTTTCGCGATTTCAATGAACAATTATAAACTCAACAATCATTAGTTGAGCGATCAAATGATGCAGCGAGCCTTTTGCCGAAATAAACTTACGCGACCTCAATGGAATAACCGGTATGAATTTTGACTTCTTACAACAGATCCTGCATTATTAAATAATCAAGTACTAAGACTATCGTTCTTTCCATCTTCTAAGAAATTGAGCCATGGCTCCGCGGTTCACGGGGTCTTGAGCTCGGTAAGTCGATTGCCCAGCTGAATCGGTCAAAGAACCCACTGTAATGCCAGTCGTTGCCAGCCAATTAATATCCGAAATGCGTTGTTGATTCAATCCGTTAACTTGGTTGGAAAACGCCGCGCCATCTAAGCCGATGTAAGTAATAGTTTTAGACTCGCCGCTAAACACGTCAGCGAACTCTGAGTTTTCAGTTGGTTTATTTTTCACTTTAGCCATCCTAGCTAAAAATTGAGCCATACTCCCGCGATTTACTGGATCAGCTGGACAATATTTATCACCTTTTTTATTACAACCTACGGTAATTTTCTGATGGCCCAGCCAATAAATCGCTTGACGACGTTGTTCAGATAGTTTTTTGATGTCTTTAAATTGCTGGGTTTGTTCAGTACTGGGTTTAAAAGTAGGACGTCCAACGATATTATACAAAAACTCGGCCATAGCTCCGCGGTTTACTAAATTATCCGGACGAAATGTCGTAACTCCGTCTTCTAAAGTACCTTGAGCATATTGATTGTCCATTAACCACAAAATATCATCAGCGCGTTGGCTCAAAGAGACATCATAATCAAAAGCTGCAAAATCGTTAACCGCCGAGCGAAAAATAGCAGGCGAATGTAAAACTAACCAATATATCGTTTTACCGTCATCGTCGAAGGCCAACCCTTCGGATTCTCTAAGAGTATTGAGTTCAGCATATTGGACTGAACGCCAAGAAGGAATTGAGGCAGACAAAACCGCTGGTGGAAAGGTTGCGATCACGCCGTCAGCCACTAAGTACAAACGACCGTTGCCAGGGTTGTAACTCATGTTTTGAACAACTGGACCGATCCTTTCAGTCATAATATTAGGAAGCATTTGAACCGAAATTTCATTATACATTTCATCAATCCAACCTTCGAAAAAAGCATATCCGCTCGATAAAGTGGACATGGCATAAAAATGTCCTGGTCCAGCAAAAGAAACATAGCTCCATTGATAAGTTCTATCGGATACTCGTGGTATATTTAATCGAAAATTATAAATTTTTTCAACTTGAAGGTCTGGGGTAAATTTTACTAACGACATGTTTCGAGCATTAGAGTTCGTCATAGGAGTATCCATGCCCACCCAAACGTTTGCGCCATCGTTGGAAATAATTTGACCATGGCTACCCTTTAAAGAAAAAGGCGCACTGACTTTAATATAAGGAGCATATTTCGAAAAGACCTCATAAGGAATCTTATTCCATTGTGGATCTAAGTTTGCCTCACGAAAAACTCGCGCAATCCCTAAGCCATCTTGAGCTTCTAATGCAGCAATGGTTGCGTCTAAACGAATCACGACTGCGCTATCAGTTGAACCTAAATAACGTCCTTCAATATCATAATCGCTAATTACCGACACAATGTAAAAATAATTGCCCAGTTTAGTCATGGCTTGTAAGTTCACGAACTGATAGCGTCCATCAGTTACGCCAGGTACTAACGAAGGGATTTCAATAAAAGTCGTAAAATTGTATTTACCACCTCTGATTGAATCAACGCTTTGGTAAGGCCAGGCAGTTTGCAATTGAACTTGGTCAAGTTGCGCTAAGCTGGCAGGTAATTCATTCGGTTCGTAAATAGGCGCGGTATCAGCGGGGAAATGTTGTAAAGCCCCTAAGTTGTCGAAATATCGTAAATGGCTGGTTGAATAACTCGCTAAAACATTCCCCAAGCCAAAGGTTTGGGTTTCAATCATCGGAACTACCTGGATCATTTCTTTGAATTCTGGATCCCAATTGGTTGGTAACTCGTCAGCTTGAACTTGGGACGAATTTAAAAACCCGGGCATCACTAGTAATAATCCCAGTAAAAGAACACTAACTTTCCAAATCCTTTTCACTAAGTTCAGCTTACCAGCTAGCTATCAAAGCCAGAGCGTCAAAATTCGTATGTGTTCAAATATCATCTACTTTTTAGCTCCAAAAAAACATCATAGTCGAACTGAACAGAACTAACGCCGAAATTACTTAGAGCTGGTTATGCGGAATACTAGAAACTGAACAAAGCAGCTTGAATCCGAATTCTGCTTTTCAATTTTCTATCGAAAACACCAAGACCCTAAAATTCTTTTTCCTCTTTTTTTATAGGCAACCCACTCCGTTATACTCTAGATTAAACGCGTCCCCGAGCCGATTCGAACGGCCGACCTAGCGCTTAGGAGGCGCTCGCTCTATCCAGCTGAGCTACGAGGACATTGCACTAAGTTAGTTTAGGATGTTAAACTGATTGTATGTCCGACAAAATCAAATTAGGCATCGCCGGAACCGGGCTCATTTCAAACATTTTCGCCCGTTTCGCCTTACAAGACGGCCAATACGACATCAAGAGTGTACTCGCTACTCAACCAGTCAAAGCCACAGCTTTCATTGACGGAATCAAAGCCCAACCTTTGCCGATCGACCCGCGTACTGAAGAAAGTCTTGAGCAAGCTGATCAACCAGCTGCTGATTTAGATGATTTTTGGCCCAGCTTACATACCAAACTTGAAGCGTTCTTAGCTTCTGACATCGACACAGTATACCTCGGAACTCCTAATTCTTTACATTTCAAGCAAGCGAAAGCAGCTTTGCTCAGTCAAAAAAATGTCATAGTCGAGAAGCCTGCCGTAACCGAACCGGATCAATTTGAAGAATTACTCGAAATTGCTCAGTCCAATCAAGTACACATCATCGAGGCGTTTCGTCATATTTGGGATCCTAATTTTCGACTGATTCAAAACGAACTAGAAGAATTCGACGCTCTAAGCGGAGTTTCTTTAGCTTTCAGGCAATATTCTTCCCGTTACGATGATCTTAAGAAAGGAATCATTGCCAATGTATTTAAACGAGAGTTAGCTGGCGGAGCTTTAGGCGACATTGGAGTCTATCTCATTTCTTCATTAGTCGCTCTTTTCGGAGAGCCCAAAACTGTCAAGCTCTATCCGCGCTATTTAATTACTGGAGTCGATGGAAACGGTATCGCAATTTTAAGTTACCCTGGTTTCGACGCGGTTTGTCAATTTTCAAAAAACCAAGCCTCGCATCAAGTGTGCGAGTTCTACGACAACTCCGGAAATATTTTATCGACCGACAATATCGCGACTTTAGCTTGGGTTAAATTAAACGATAAAATCATTTCTCAGGGCAACCCTATGCGAGTGGATCTCAGCCAAGAAATTCATGCCTTTCCTCAACTGTTCGCAGGCGCCGATAATTTAGCGTGGACTATAGATGAAATCAACCAAATTTCCAGACTGACTCATAAAACCATCGGTCGCCTTTGGGAATCAACTAAAACCAACGAGCCCGCCTAAACCTTTAAACGGATTAAATCCTCTAAACTAGAATCAAACCAACACGAAAGGAAAATATGTCAGAACTTGAATCCAATCCTGAGCAAAATCCCGCTGTTCTCAATACTGACTCGGATCCAACAGTTAATTCAGAATCAAGCACGACTCAAATTACTTCTAACGAGTCGCTGAAATCAACCCCAAATAATCAAACCAGCTTGAACGATACATTAGCAAATGCCTCACCTGCTGAACCAATCTTATCCGCTGAACCAATCTCATCCGCGAATCCTGATACCGAGGAATTCGCCAAAATCGACATTTTTGAAGACACTTCGGACGCGACTGATTATCAAACTGATCAACTGGTTACATCAGCAAAAACAACGATCTACGACAATGCGCTAAACACGCCTCGCTCAAACGAAACGACCGCTAAAGAGGATTTTGGTTCTAGACCCCCAGAGTTTTCGACCAATATTTCCAACCCCAATAATCCTCCAGCTGCTGCAAGAGCAACGACCAACGAAAACAATTCTTATGCTAACAATTACCGAGCTGTTCCGCCAGCTCAACCAATTTACGTTCCGCAAAATTACCATACCTCAATCAAGGCTCCCTTAGAGGTACCTTGGCGTGACATTCATTTCGGTCAAGCCATCAAACGAGGATTCCAAAAATACGCTGTCTTCAAAGGCCGCTCTTCTTTGCCTGAATACTGGTATTTCATAATATTTAATTTCATTCTAAACGCCAGTTTAATTCTGGTATCTATCTTCGGACTAATTCCCGCATATTTCAGGTTGGGCTCTACCCAAAGCTCCAGCATTGATAGCGGAGATTTTTTTTGGGAAGAAGGAGAATTTTATTGGGGTGATAGCGGATATAACTCTTACGATTCGGTACTTGAGTTCATAGGCATAGGGTTTTCTATTTTCATACTATTCTGCATATTCGCTTTGGTTATGTTTATACCGACTCTAGCAGTCACTGTACGGCGTTTACATGACGTCAATCGCCCAGGCTATTTAGCCATAATCGGTTTTTTGATTCCAGTGTTTGGAAGTTTGCTTTTGTTCTACTTTTTGGCTCAACCTCAAGTAGATCAAGATAACCCTTATAATATATGACCGCCAAAACTCACTTGCTCAGTATCCCAAACGCTTAGCTATTGTGACGCCATGAAGGAATTAGTTTTTTAATCAACAATTAATAACTAACCATTCACAGACAGTAATTTCGGTGAATGAGTTTGCGCTCCAACAGCAAGACCTCACGACTGACTACCGATAGGCGAATACATTGATGCCACCCCTACGAACTTTGGACAATTTGATAGAGCCAATCCCCAATCCCAAATTACCCAATCACTGCTCGGGACCTGCTAATTGCTAGCCGCTAGCTGCTTAGTAAAAAGAAAGTGCATTATTTTTTCTTCTTCGAATTCGAGGCCATCGGTTTGGTAGCCCAGCCGGAGATAGAAGTCCTTAATATATGACTGCCCATCTAGATATGTTTCTCGTACGCCAATGTCATGCAAGAGATTTTCCGCGTAATTCATTAAGGCTGTGGCTACCTGCTGTTTTCGAAATTCAGACAAGACTGCCAATCTCTGTAACTTGGCTTTTTGAGGACCTTTGAGCAGAATGCGGATGGTACCAGCCGGAACTAAATCGGGTCCGGCAGTTGCTGATGCGGTTGGTGCTGGTGTTTGGGCTTCAGTTATTGCAGCTGGTAGTGATGGTGATGCTGCAGCTGGTGGTAGATAAGCTACAATATGAGTGCACTGATCCTCTTGGTCTAATTCATTTTGGTACGGAACGTGCTGCTCAACCACGAAAACTTGTTTGCG
>JAITFB010000004.1 GCA_031281695.1 Candidatus Servula neotermitis | reverse complement strand
ATCTATGACCATTGAGCAAGCCTGGAATTTGATGAACGACTACAATGCAAGTTTCGCTGATCGCCTACGAGGAATGTCCATTTTCAAAAGCAAGCAAGATATTGTGTCCTTAAAAGCCGACGTAAGAATCGCAAAGCAACAAGGTCTCGAACAAGGCAAACAAGAAGGCATCCAACAAGGCGCTCAACAGCGAGACCGCGAAATCGCTCAGGCTATGCTTGCCGAGGGAATGGACATCGGGACGATTCAGCGTATTACCGGCCTAACCTCCGACGAACTGAACTAACCTCAACCCAACACGCGTCGTAAGCGCGGATCGACGCATCCGCCTCCTCGCCAGCGGCTCCCACACTGTTGCCAACCCCGTACAATTAATTCCTAATTCTTAAATCCTGTCTATTAGAAACTGATTCCTAATTAACTATTAACTTCTTCTTGTGTAAACTGAAATCTGTATGAAAACTTTTAGTGCAAAGCCAAATTCAGTCAAGCCGAAATGGTATACAATCGATGCTAGTCAAGTTCCTTTGGGGGATTTGGCGGTGAAAATTGCTAACGTTTTGCGTGGTAAAGATAAACCAACTTATACGCCCCATATTGATACCGGCGATTATGTGGTAGTATTGAACGCAAGTCAAATCCAGGTATCGGCTCCAAAAGCCGCAAAAAAATCTTTTTATAATTACTCAGGTTATCCTGGCGGGTTAAGAGAGCGTAAGTTGTCAGATGTTATCGTTTCGAATCCTTGCGAAGTGATTGAACGAGCTGTTAAAGGGATGATGCCTAAGAACAAATTGGCCAAAGTTCAATTTGCTAAATTGAAAGTCTATTCCGGTTCAGAGCATCCTCATACAGCGCAAAAACCCGAAATTTTGGAACTAAAACAAGTTAGTCAGGAGATTAAATAATTATGAGTGACCGTCCTATCAAAAGTGAAATTAAACCTGGAAAAGTCGCCGAAGCCATTGGCTTAGGGAAGCGTAAAACTTCAGTGGCTCGTGTACGTATTAAACCAGGTAAAGGCAATTTTCAAATTAACGGTAAAGAACTCGCCGATTTTTTTCCTAACCAAGTTCATCAACAGGTGATCCTAATGCCTTTACGGAGTGTGAATAACGAAAAAGATTTCGATATTTGGGTGAATGTACGCGGAGGGGGAGTTTCAGGACAAGCTGGAGCGATTAAACATGGTATTGCTCGAGCACTTAATAGCGTGGATCGCGATCATAATCGACCCATTTTGAAAAAAGCTGGTTTTTTGACTCGTGACGCTAGGATTGTCGAGCGCAAAAAAGCAGGATTGCATAAAGCACGTAAAGCCCCTCAATACTCTAAGAGGTAGGATTTTATGGCGCGCCTTTTCGGCACCGACGGGGTTCGGGGTTTAGCCAATCGCGTTTTAAACGCAGAATTGGTTTTGAAATTATCTCAGGCTGCGGCAATTGTTTTGACTCAAAAAAACACTAAGCGACAAAGAGCGTTAGTCGGTCGTGATACTCGACTTTCTGGAGAATTTTTGAGTGCTGCGACTGCGGCAGGTCTAGCGTCGGCTGGGATTGACGTGATTGATGTTGGCGTAATTACGACTCCTGGGGTGGCATATTTGACTTCGAAATTAAATGTTGACATGGGAGTGGTTTTATCCGCTTCTCATAATCCGTATTACGACAATGGCATTAAGTTCATTGATAAATCCGGTTTTAAGTTAGCAGACACTTTGGAAGATAAAATCGCTAAACAATTACAGCGCCCCGCGAATTTGCCGATCAATGATCAAATTGGGAAAATTAGTTTTGACTCAAATAAAGGCGTAGAAAATTATATAGAACACCTCTTGGCTTGCGCTTCTAGTCTAGATGTTCACCCATTGAAAGGACTAAAAATCGTAGTTGATCCCGGCAATGGAGCAGCTTCAGCCGTGGCTCCGACTGCGCTTAGACAAGCCGGCGCTGAAGTGATTACAATCAACGATAGTCCCGATGGACTCAACATCAATTTCGAATCAGGTTCAACTCATCCAGAGGCTATGCAAGCTGTAACTAAAGCGGCTCGAGCCGATATGGGCGTAGCCTTTGATGGTGATGCTGATCGTTGCATTGCCTGCGATAGTGAAGGAAATTTAGTGAACGGTGACCAAATAATGGGCATTTTAGCTTTGTCGAAAAAAGGTCGAGGAACTTTAAAAAACGACACTCTTGTACTGACAGTAATGAGTAACTTGGGTTTGTTGCAAGCTTTGGATAAGTTTCAAATCAAGTATGTCATAACTCAAGTCGGAGATCGTTATGTATTAGAAAAAATGCTAGCCGACGGATTTAATTTGGGCGGAGAACAATCAGGACATATCATCAATTTAGATTATTCTACAACCGGAGATGGTATTTTGAGTGCTTTGATGTTGGCTCGAGAACTCAATTTACAAAAGAAGAGCTTAGCCCAATTAGCTGATCCGTTCCCTCAACTTCCGCAAGTTTTGATTAATATTTCAGACGTGGATAAATCTGCTATCGATAGTAATAAAAATGTGCAAATTAAATTAAAACAAGTGCAAGATTGGCTGTCTGATTCGGGTCGGATTCTCTTGCGTCCGTCAGGAACTGAACCTTTAGTACGCGTTATGGTTGAGGCTCCAACTTATGAACAGGCTAAAGCGTCGGCCGAGACTATGGCTCAAACTATTAAAAAGGAATTAGGAAGTAGGAATTAGTATGCCAGGATTTACGATTAAAGTTCCAGCTAGTAGCGGTAATATGGGGGCGGGTTTCGACACAATTGGAGTAGCTCACGACCTGTATAACGAATTAAAGTTGAATATTTCTTCGTCAGTATCTAATGACCCTAAGTTGTTTATTGCCTTTACTTCCGATAATCTCGAAGCCAATCGTGATATTCCGGCCGATCAGTCAAATTTAGTTTATCGAGTTTTTGCTGAGTGTATTCATAAGCTGGATCGAAAAATGCCGGCAGAAATTACTATGGAATTCGACAATCAAATTCCAGTTGCGAGAGGATTAGGTTCTTCGACTACTGCTATTCTAATGGGGGTTTTCAGCGCGGTTTGCGCGGTCAACGCTCAGCCGGATCCCGGGCTGGCAATCAAAGAGGTTTTTCAAAGAGAAGGACATTTAGATAACGGAGCTCCGAGTTTCTTTGGGGGGGCCACATTGTCTTGGGCTTACAACGATTTGCCTTATGTGCGTTTATTGGGGGTGAATCCAAATTTATCAACTACGGTCTTGATTCCCGATTTTCCAGTTTTGACGGAACAGGCTCGCCAAGCTTTGCCTGAACAAGTTCCGTTTCGAGACGCTTTGATTAATTTGCGTTCTTCAGCCCTTCTAGTGAATCTTTTATCCAGTCCGAATTTTTCCAATTGGGATTTACTGCAAGCTACTCAGGATGCTTTGCATCAACCTTATCGTCAATCTTTGATGCCAGCCAGCTGGGAGCTAATGACGACTTTGCGGGAGCAAGGCTATCCTGCTATGATATCCGGAGCTGGTCCTACGATATTAGTTTTACAGAGCAAAAAGGAACTAGAGCCTTCGAGTTCAATTATTGAAATTGCGGAGGACTTTCCCAATTTCCAAGTACGTCCCACCAACATTCCAGCAACTGGCATTCAAGTTCAACAATTACGCACTGGGAATTAATTTTTGGCTATGGCGACTTTTTCAGTCCGCACTCCAGCTAAAATCAACTTAGGATTGCGAATCTTGGGTCATGAATCTAAGCGACATTTATTGGACACTGTGCTTTACGCCATTCCGCTTTACGATCATCTCACTTTTACTTTAATTCCACCATCAAATGCGCTTGTATCAATGGCATTGACTGCACTTACGTCCGAAACAGTCAGCGTATCAGCTGAACGTCCATCGTTAACCAGGTCGGCCGTAGAGATTAGCACGACCGGACCGTTCGGCTATTTGACTCCCACCGATGACACTAACGTAGTCAGCAAAATTTTGGCTAAATATTCTGACTGTAATTGGCAGGTCCAGATTGACAAACAAATTCCAGTGGCCGCTGGTTTAGCTGGCGGAACGGCTGATGCTGCGGCTGCGATTCTGGCCTTGCTGGAATATGAATTCGTAAATGAAAGAGAAGCTATAGAAATTGCGGAAACCGAAGGTTCGGATTTAGCTTTTTGTTACCAAGCTTTACGACACGGTTTGCCTTACGCCGCTTTGGGCACTCATTTTGGCGAAGTGCTTCAGCAAATTTCGACTGAGTTGCAATT
>JAITFB010000090.1 GCA_031281695.1 Candidatus Servula neotermitis | reverse complement strand
CAATTTGGATTGTAAAGTGCGTTCTTGCTGTTGCAATTTAATCTTAAGAACGCACACTCAGGGGGGGTGACAAAATCGCGTTACTTAAGGGGGTGACAAAATCGCTTTTCGTTTACATTTCATTTGGCCAGCATTTTCCTTTCGTGTAAAATATTAGTGTTAAAGCTTTTAACAGGTGAGCCAAAGTGTGCAAACAAACGTTCGCCGACTTGAAGCTAGGTAAGGTTCGGGTCGATGTGCCGGAGTCTTGCCTAGCTTCTAACCCAATGTCGTACGACCTTGTTTTTCTTTTTCAAAAACAACTCTAATACCCCTAACCTTTCCGCAGTTTCTAAAATATATGTGATAGGAATATCTGAAAATAACGGGTTTTTCATATCGATTTCGAGTAGAAACTTACCATCATTCGTCTGTTTCAGACCCTGGTATATTCTTTTTCTAATTTTTGCCTTACTTCCATAAATAGTTTTAGCTTCCCATTCGTTTCCACCGATAAGAAAATCAGGGGACGCAATACTTGCCCCCTAAGTGTTGGTTCGAGACTTAATAAGTATCCCATCCTGTTTCAGTTCACTACTGGCCCACATTAACTGTTTCCATTCCGTGAAAACTGTTCGGTAGGTTGCCATTGAATAGGATAATCGGAAAGGTCGTAATCTTTACCTTCTCGGAGTTTGAGCGCACGCTCAAAAAGTAAACGTAAAGCAGGTTCTAAAAGTTCCTGCCAGTCTTGGATTTCCTCGCGTTGCTTGTCATTGAGTATGCGGAAAGTATCCGCGCCGTAATTATTGACCGCTTCCAAATTGATCTCGTCCGGCGAAAGATTGGTTTCGGCATTGACAACTTATCTGTATTTCAGTACTGATCAGTCGTTTTCTTTCAACAATTGTCTAATGCCTGTAAGATGTGGTCATAGGACTCCTTTCGTATAATCGCAGTTTATTTTTGCAAACTGCTAGGTGTCCTACCCTTAAATGGAATCAAGGAAACATCATGCGCCATATAAACATGTCAAATAAAATTTTCCAGGCTCAGGACAACGAATGTGTGTATTTACGTTTGGACTGCATGAGGGGTCTAGTTCAGGTTGTCCCTATCGACCAGCTCGTGTACAAAAGAAACCAACGGCAATCATAGCAAAAGGGTGCGTAGACTTTCTTTATCGTTTAAACGACAATTACCAAGTTGCTGGGGCCGCTCCGCTCTTTAGTCACCACTATCTTCTTATCAATCTTCTCTGCAAGTCCCGTAATGTGCGAGATGACACCGATGAGGCGGTTTGCTTGCGAAATACTCGCAAGAGCTTGCATTGCCAGTGATAGCTTGGACTCGTCGAGCGAATCAAAGCCTTCATCTACGAACATGGAATCGATGCGTATACCACCGGCGTTGCTCTGGATTTCATCTGACAGTCCAAGCGCCAGCGAAAGCGACGCGATAAAGGACTCTCCGCCCGAAAGGGTCCGCGCATCTCGCTCTGTGTTGTTGATATGGTCGATAACATTCAACTCTAAACCACTTTGCCCTTGTATTCCGTTTTCGCTTCTCCGAACAAGTTCATACTGCATATTCGACATTTGGAGTAGTCGTATATTTGCTCGACGTATTATGCTGTCGAAATATGCCGCTTGGATATAGGTCTCCAGCCTAATTTTCGCTTTGCCAGTAATATCGCCATTGGCGGTATCCGACAGTTCTTTGAGCCATTTATAACGAGTCTCTAAAGCTATCAATACATCATCCGCCTTTTTCATACCGTTCCAAGCTATTTGGTTGGCTGACACACGGGCGGATAAGTTTTCCTTCACCTTGGTTAAAATCTGTTGCGTTCCTTCCTCAGTCTCCTTCTCAGCTTTGATTGCGTTATAGTCCAGTGGCTCAGTGCCCGCAAGTTGCTTTTGTAACGTTTCGATTTCAGTCGCAGTGCCATCGGCTTTCATTTTCGCCTTATCGAACTCATCTTGAGCCATGGAGAAAGCATTCTCCTGCGCTTTCTTTCTAAAGCCAATAGCTTCTATTTCAGCGCTGGCTTCCGCCTCGCTCTTGAATTTAAGTTCGGCGGCATGCCTGTCATGCTGCTTCTTGTCACCATCAACTCGTGTGGTTAGTGTTGCGACAGTCGTCTTTGCTATACTCAAATCAGCAATCGTTTTATCCAAGCCTTCCTCAAGCTCAGGAATATGCTTCTCTAACGTCTCTTTACGCATCGCACGTTTCTTTTGCGCCGCGAGCTTTTCATCAACTTCGAGTAGCTCGGCGGCAATGCCAGCGATAGCTTCGGTTAAAGCCGACGGGATGGAATCAAACTCCATCTCGCCTAAAAATGATATGGTGTTTGAGAAGATTTCCTCTTCTTTTGTTTCGGCTCGCCCATTCAGCCTGCTTGCATCGTCGCTAGCGGTTATCGTTTCCTTTTCAGCTTTCTCGGCATCCATCTTTGCCTTATCAAGCGCCGTTTTTGATGGGGCCTCACCTGGTAGTTTTGCAAGAAGTGGATGTTCAATAGAACCGCAGACGGGACACGGTTCACCATCTTGAAGCTCAGCAGCTAACACACCTGCCTGCGCGTCAAGGTAGTCTTTATTGAGATGCTCATAGGTTTGTCGAAGCACACTTGACACCTTGCTCTTAGCCGAATAGTCTTCTTGCGCCAACCGCAAGTCTTTCAACAGACTGGCATATACGTCGAACGAAGTCTGCAGCTCAGTGAGATTTTTCTTCCGGGTATCCAACGTAGTTTTGTTGCTATTCAACCCCTCAATAAGAGCGGCAACATCCTCCAAGGTTTTCAGTTCTGATTTTGTCTTCTTGACAGCTCCGCCGAACTCCTCTTGTTTCAGGGTAAGATCAGTGACCTTTTGCTCCTCAACCTTCAGTTTTTCGGTATTCTCCCTGATGGTGTCGATGAGAGTCTGTAACTGCTTATATTTTGGTAACGACTCTTGAAGTGCTGCAATTTGAACCTTTAGTGCTTCAAGTCTGGGTTGTTTTGCTTTTTCGGCACTCAAGGCTTGCTCTACCGTGTCAAGCGCTATCTTTTCATCGGGCCAGCGGTCGATTGCGGCCTTCAATGCAATCCGTGCTTTTTTATCTTGCTCTGCTTGTCCCAAGCGCTGGTTTATTTCGCCCAGTTTATTGACGCATGCATCAAGCGCTTCAGACTTCGTCTTAAGCGCATTGCAATCTGCATCAATCAGCATTACAAGCCATTCAAGGGTATCCGCGGGACTGAGTACGCCAGATTGAGCGTCCGTTAATTTCTCTGCTGCACCGTCATCATCAGAAATAATGACGTTTCCAAGACTAAAACTGTAGCTGCTCTTCTGTTCTTTGATTGAAGTTAGGAGAGTGCTAGCATCCTGTTTAACCCGCTCTTGGAATTTCTTATAATTGTCCGTGCTGAAAATTCTCCGAAAAATTTCCATCCTCTCTTCAGTGCTGGCAAAGAGAACCTTACGAAATTCGCCCTGCGCAATCATAGCTATTTGCACGAACTGGTCGCGGGTTAGCCCAAGTATCTCAACTATCTTTTTGTTGACTTCGGACAATCTCGCAATTGTGCGATCTGGCAATTCCAGCTCTGCTTCGGTCTGCTGCTTCGTTGTACCATCGCCGCGTTGCTTAGCGCGCTCATAGGTTGGGTTGCGCTTTACCCGATAGTCCTTGCCGAGATAAGAGAAGTAGAACTCCACATACGTTTCGGCAGCGGGCTCTGCGTATTTGCTGCGTAACATAACGGGTTCCCTGGAATCCCCACTTGCTACCCCATAAAGCGCAAAAGCGATGGCGTCGAAAATGGTAGTCTTGCCTGCACCGGTTTCTCCTGTGATAAGATAGATACCCTCATTGCCTAATAAAGTGAAGTCAATTTCTTGTTTTTCTGCATAGCATCCGAAGGCGGACATGATCAGTTTTACAGGCTTCATGCGTTCGCTTCCTCAAATATCTGGGCGAACACTTGTGCCACGTATTGGGATTGTTCCCCGGTTGGCGGTTGCCCGTTTTGCATTTGAAAGAAGTCGGCAAAATATTCCGTTGGCGTTTTTCGCTCTGTCGCGTCAACTGTCGTAAATTCGGTTGTCGCCTGCGTTCTCTTGTTATCGTATTCCAATGACATCAAATTCTTATAAACAATCTCCATCTTACGGCGTGCGTCAGGTTCTTCATATTCATCAGTTAGGACAACACGAACATAGTTGTCGGTATCTAAAGTTCGTTGGAAGTCGCGACTCATAAGTTCACTGTAAGTGCCTTTAATTACTTGCATCTCGTGAGCAGGCGTCAACGGCAAGGTACTGATAGAAATATCACCCTTGTCTCCCATCTCAACAACCGTGACGGATTTTTTATCGTTCGCTTCGGAGAAGGAATATTTCAGTGGCGATCCGCTGTATCGCAGCGTCTCGCGCCCGATGTACTGTGGGCGGTGGAGATGGCCTAAAGCTACATAATCAAAAGTATCAAAGAGAGAGCCGTCCACGTTCTCAGATCCACCGATGTAAATTTCTTCGGATTCACTGGTCGTCGCTCCGGTTACGAACTGGTGGGCAACAAGAATGTTTCTCTTCGACGAATCGAGATTGATGCCCGACAAAACCGTCCGCAAGGCTTCTGTGTATGTATTGATCGCTTTATCTGGAAAATGCCGTTTAACAAGAGAAGGCTTGAGATATGGTAACATCCAAATATAAAGCTCGCCGTTATCGTCCGTTATCGTAACTGGATCGAGTTTGCCCTGATAAGACTTGACAATATGCACATTGCTGTTCTTCAGTAATTCCGCCCCGAACGCAACTCGCTCTGCACTATCGTGATTACCAGAAATCATGAATACGACTATGCCAAGTTCGTTGAGCCACACAAGGAATCTGTCCAAAAGTTGCACAGCTTCTACGATAGGTGTAGCCTTGTCATAGACATCGCCCGCAATCAAAACGGCGTCGGGTTTATGTTCTTCGGCAAGCGCGACGATTTTCGTGAGTATGTCCATTTGGTCATCTAACATAGAAAATTCGTTCACACGCTTGCCGAGGTGCAGGTCTGATAAATGGAAAAATTTCATACGGTGTTCTCTTTCACTTAGAGCCTCCTATATAGGACTGCTGCTCATACGGCGTTTGATTCACAAAATACCTAAAACTCGAATTGCGCCTTATATCATCATGCGAGATGAGCAGATACCGCCAAGCCTTACCGCCATTCTTCGCGTTGTACTCACTGGCGGCATAGCAGTATTCCTCGGCCGCCTCTTTCTTTTCTAGCACGTCTACTTCACCAAGGCTGCGACTGGCTTTCGGTTCGCACATATAAATGCAGTCGGCAGTTTCCACAATGAAATCTGGTTCGTATTTGCTTGCACCGCCTGGCCCCCAATAAATATTGAACTGGCGAGGCGCGGGACGCAGCCATTTAATGACATCTGTGTCTGTTTCAAGAATGATGGCAAACACACGTTCAGTGTCGCTGTCGAACTTACAAAGGGCGTGCCCGGCTTTCTTAAAACCGCTGAATATCTTGGACCGAACCTCGGATGACGTAAGTGGGGCCCGCAAGTCAAAGATTTCATCCGTCTTGAACTTACCGCCAAAACTGGATTCAATTCGCGTAAACGGCAGCATATTAGCCGCTTGGTAACTGACTTCATCCTTGTGGAAATGCTGGTTCATCTGAGTATAAATGATTTGAGCAATGGTACGCTGACGATCACACATAACCTTTTCGGTTTCTTTTAAACTCAAATATGACAAAAAGTGCTGTTTAGCATCCGCGATAAGCGAATAGATGAGGTCGGAGCAACTCCTATAATCCACATTATCGTGAACAATAATGTGACGGACGATTTCGTTTTCAGCCGTGTCCTCTTCGGAAAACACGACAGTATCGGCATGCAGCGTAAAGGTCCCACCGCCCTCTTGCAATTCTGTTCCAAGCAACGCATTATCGGACGGATGCCAGTTCATATTACGGGTGTCCAATGTAAATTCATAGAAGCCACGCTTCACATCCGTATGAGGCTGAATGGTTGCACGAGGAATTGGGATGACATTCTCTGTCAGTGCTTGTGCGCAAGTTTCTATCGCTTTCTCAACAACCAACTCCAAATCCTCGCGCTTCAAACCTAAATCCGAATTTTTACGTATGACCTCAGAAACAATGCTGTGATGCATTGTTTTGCGAATGCACTTATCGTTGATTGCGTTGATATTCCGCACTTGCTTGTTGGCAGCAACCACGGTCTTGGCAGTTATACCTTGCACAATACCCGCTATCCGTAAAATCTGATCTTCGGTCTTTTCCGCCCTAGATTTAGTCGTTGCAGTTTCGCGTAATGTGAGCGCAAGCTGATGTGTGAAATTCTCGCCGGAGGTCAACGTGTCATAGACTGTAGGCAACGGCACAGTTTCCCGTTCGCCCTCGTTTTCGTCTCCGATTTCTTGGTCTTCTATATAGCAAACCTTGCGCACTAGTGAATCCGGCGCGTTGGCAAGGTTAACAATAGCTTCATAGCGGTCGTGGCTTACAATAGACAAGCGGTCAATATCGTCTTCACCGGCGCGTTGACCATACGGCAACCGCAAGCCACGCCCGATGGTTTGCTCGGTCAGTGTTTCTGAAGCCGATGCCCGCAATGGAATCAATGTGTAGAGATTGGCCACATCCCAGCCTTCTTTCAACATATTGACGTGTATAACAATTTCAATCGTGTTGGTTAATGACTCTAAATCCAACAAAAGGGAAATGTTTTCGTCTTTTTCGCTGCCGCGCTGAGAGGAATTAATTTCAAGCACTTTGTCTTTATAATATCCACGGAAAAAGGTGTCCGATGTTAAATAGTCACGTATTTCCTTCGAATGCGTGGTGTCTTTAGCGACGACCAGCACAAATGGCTTTACAATCGGTTTATCGTGGGTACGAGCATAAACATCCAATTTGCTCTTAGTCTCTTCGTGCAAGCGGATGCCATCGGTCAATTTTTCACGGTCGAGCTGCATAGGAGTATATTCTTCCGGGTGGAAGTCACGGCGTGTAAACACAGCAGGCACTTTCACATACTGCTCGTCATTCAGGGCGTGGGCAAGAGAATATTCATAAACCACATTCTTAAAGAGAATTTTTTTTGTGCCTTTTTGAATTTGCGGCGTGGCGGTAAGCTCTACTCCCGAAATGGGATGAAGCTCATTTATAGTGTCAAAGCCCTTGTCGGCGTGATAATGGTGGCTCTCGTCCATAAAAACACACAGGTCGGGAAGCGACTGTAAGTAAGAAAAATAAGACTGCCCGAGCACTTCGTTCAGACGGCGCATTCTGCCACTTTCGGAGTTAAGTTTGCTGATATTAAATACGTTAATGGTTATGCCGGTGTCAAACAACGTACCTTGTCTAAACTCCTCATAATTATCGCCGTCGATAATGCGAGGGGGGTTTACAAATTTATCCAGACCCCGGAAAACATACTTCGGATTGGCCGTGTTTCCTAGGTCGGCTTTCAGCTTGTTGTAAATAGTTAAATTAGGTGCCATGACAAAGAAATTTTTCACGCCTTTCTCATAGACCAAATAGCCGATTAGCGCACCCATCAAACGAGTTTTGCCAATGCCTGTAGCAAGGGCAAAGCACACCGAGGGGAACTCCCGCTCGAAACTGGTCAGTGTTGGGAACAACTCTTGAATTTTATTTAGTTCATCCGCAAGGTCGGGTGTTTTAGACAACGACAAAGTGTCTACTATACGAGCGAACCGTTCCAAACTTTCTTGTTGGGGCGGGCGCAGAGCAAGCACATTGTTGATGTACTTCGACCAGTAGGTATATGCTTTGTCGGTATACGGTTCTCTAAGCATCTTCCCGTTCTTCCTCGTCCAGTCCTGGCGGATTGACAATATTCAGGTTGTAATCTTGCGCACCGTACTCGCACTTATCCAACACCGACTGCGGAATTTTACGTACTTGAATGTTCTCGAAGCGCTTACTCAGCCCCACGTCAAATGCTGGGGCACAGACAAGCAGTCGTTCGTATTCGGGCAGGTCTCGGCTGATTTCATCAAGCTGTGCCTCAGTGAGATATTCGGTAGTGACGAAGATATAGCTTGCGTCCTGTGCTTTGCCCTGTTTCCAAAATACCTGCGGGTCTGGACTGTAGCTGTATCCGTTGAGTTTAGCAACCGCCGCCACAAGCATTTGCGGATTGTACTTTTCGCTGAAGACAGGCTGACCGTACTTATCGGTAACAATCAGCGTTGGCGCAAGCTCGTAGAATTTGAACCCACCACCGCCTTGCCAGTTTTGAGCTTTAGAAATACCGCCCTGTTCGCCATCAACGACTTTTTGCAATCGTGGGATACAATGAGTATAACAATGTTCGCCCAGCTCAATGCCAATATACCGGCGTCCCATTTTGTGGGCGACTGCAGCAGTTGTGCCAGAGCCGAGAAAACTATCAAGGACAAGGTCTCCGGGGTTACTGCCGAGGGTGAGTATGCGTGATATCAACCCCTCTGATTTCTGTCCAAAAAAGTTCATTGCTTCTTTTGAATTTGCACCTATTGGAGCGACCAACTCATCTGCCCATAGATCACTGATAAAAGTACCTTTTTTATTATCCAAATATCGTTTTAGTCGTGGCACCCCGTTTGAAGTTTTAAATATCAACCCTTGTGATATTCCTTTATCAATTTTTTCCTGTGTCCATATCCAATGCTTACCTACAGGTGGTTCTAATAATTCCTCCCAAAATATTCTCGCAACACCTTGGCCCTTTTGAGTAAAATCAAAAGAACCGTAACGTCGGCCAGTTTCTTGTTCAATATGTGGATAATTCTTATTGTCGTTTTCTTCACTACTCTTCAAAAACATCGGGTTGAAAGTAAAATCGTTTGTTTTAGAATACACCAGTATATATTCAATAACATTTCCTACAAATTTACTTTGTGATTTTGCGCTTGAAACTTTTTTCCAAACGATATTACTTCTAAAATTATTGCGCCCAAATACTTCGTCGCATAACACTTGCAAGTAAGGGTGTTCCTTATCGTCGATCGAACAAAAAAACAATCCGTCCTCACTCAACAAATTGTGTAAAATCTGCAAACGGGGAACCATCAGAGACAGCCAAGTAGAATGTTCCAAATTATCATCATAATGCTCAAACGCACTGCCCGTATTGTACGGAGGGTCGATGTAGATACACTTCACCTTACCCGCGAACTCCTGCTCCAAGGCTTTCAAGGCGAGCAGATTGTCGCCATGGATGAGCATATTGTCGGTGGCAGGGTCGCCATAGTCACGATCAGGTGTGTGCAACAGTATGCGTGGTTCTACCACAGGCTCCTGCCCCTTGCCAATCCATGAAAGTTCTAGTTTTTGCATATGGCTTATTCCTCCGTTTTATTATCTTCGAGGGCTTTCATCCCTTTCACGCTACTATTGTCCAACAACTGCATAAGTTGCTGGCGGGCAAGACGGTTAAGCTCCTCAATACGATCTGAATGCGACAGTCCCTTGCCGATGTACAAAGCGCTAATGCTTTCGAGATTTGCGACGATGACATTCGGCTCTTTAGGTTTTTTGTAGCGTGCGATGTCGGTCAAGCTGATAAAATCATCCTCTGTTCCTTGCGACAGCACGGTGATTTCCGTGCCTTTGGCGTTTATTTTGCTCTTAAAGGTTTTTGCTGCCATGCGCTGCTCCTCCTATACAATCTCAAATGAGAAAGTCATGATGTTATGTGTTTCTATGTCGCCGTTTAGACGTTTACGAATATCGTCTTGCAGGCGCTCATTTTCTGCGTTGATGCGGTCTTCTTCCAAACCGATATCCCGCTCCATTTTTTGCCGCTTTTTGACCATGGTGGTAATCGCGCTGCGAAGCTCCAGCATATCGTCAAGTTTCAGGGTGTCTTTTGAGTTATTGAACACTTTACGCTTTTCAGTGATTTCCTTTTTCAGGGCTTTGAGTTGTTTTTGCAAGCCTTCCTTCAGGTCTTCGCTGTATGCGTCAAGCTTTTCAACCTGCTCCATGAAGTAAGTTTTGTTACGGTCGGCAATGTCGTCTTTTTGGCCTTGGACACCCGCATTTCTAGCAGCAATCAAGGTTTCTGTTTCGGGCAGACATTCGCCGATGATTTCAGCGTGAAGCTCCATAATCCGCGAAAGCATATCGGCATCCACTTCCGTGTCATCTTCGGTAATGACGGACATAATAAGATACTCCTCATCCTGAATGCTTTTGTGCGTGAGCTTATCAATCGAAACAATCCCCCGCAGATTAGGGTGACTGTCTAAAAAACTGATATGCTCAGATTGTGGTAAAGCCGAGTGTATAAAGCGGATTGCAACAGAAGGGGGAGCGACATTCATTGCTTGAGACAACCATCCAGTTACGAGCTCCCCATCACGACGCAGGAATTCGTCGCAATGTTGCTCAGCATCCTTCCAATTGAGATTATAGGTTTTGCGTTCGCCGTTTTCTTTGTAAACAAAGCGGAACTCGTCCAAAGGTTCAATTTGCTCCGCACCCCACATAATGAAAAAGTCACACAGCCAACGGCTGAATTTATCCAATCCAGCCTTAGTGCGTTCGCTACACCCTCTAAGTCTCGCGGCAACTTCCTCATCAAAATTCTCCAGGATGGAATGCCTTGCTTCGATTAATTTCTCATTTATCTTCTCGAACAGCTCATCTTGGAGTTTGTCGAACTCGGTTTTTATTTCTTCTGGGCTGCGGCAAGATTGGTAAATTCCCAGTATGCGTTTTTCAAAGTCCACACCATCTTCAATAACTCCCAGCACTTCATCAGATGAGCCGAATACACCCTCAAATAGACTAAATTTCTGCGACAGGATGTCAAACACCCGAACATCGGCAGCGTTGGCTCGATTGAGGAAATTGATGACGATAACATCGTTCTTTTGCCCATAACGGTGGCAACGTCCAATCCTCTGTTCAATACGTTGTGGATTCCAAGGCAAATCGTAGTTGACAACTATATTGCAAAATTGAAGGTTTATGCCCTCGGCTGCCGCCTCAGTGCCAATAAGAATAGAGGCACGGTCACGAAACTCCTCAACGATTGCAGATTTTCTATCTGCTGTTATAGAACCGGAAATCGCACCGTCATATTTATGTCGCTCTTTCCATCCTTTATAAACGCGAGTAGAAACAGGGTCTGTATTCGAGCCATCCAAAAATACAATCTGCCCTTCGTATCCTTTTTGTGTCAGCAGGTTCATCAGATATTTTTGCGTTCTTCTTGACTCAGTAAAGACAACCGCCTTTCGTTGACCACCCAATTGCTCATTCTTCACAAATCCTTTGTCAAGCGCGAGAATCAGATTGTCGCCCTTCGCGTTGGTGGTTATGTTGCTGGCCAGTTCGGCATAACGCTCAAGTTCAGCTATTTCATCTTTTATGGCTTGACAGTCTATTTCCAACTCTGTAATTGTATCAGCCTCAGAGACATCACTTTCCTCATCCGTGAGTTCATCGATGCCATCATAGTCGTCGAAGTCGTTGAGTGTGAGCAAAGAAGTATAATCGTCCAGCTTATGCTTCAACCTCTCGATGACAGTTGCAAGAGTGCCGTGAATAGCCATTGATGAAGAGGCTAGCAGTTTACGGGCAATCAACGTCAAAAGGGTTCTTTGCCTTTGCGGAAAGCCGTACAGATTGTCGCGTTGCAAATATTCGGACACGCTGTTGTAAAGCTCTTCCTCTGCTTGGCTTGGGGTGTATTCTTGCAAAATGGCTATGCGGTTTGTATACGGGACATACTCCAGCACTTGTTGTCGCAAGGTTCGCTTGCAAAAATTTTGCAGACGAGATTTTAGCTGTTGGTTTCGTAAGTCAATATCGGCGATGCCATTCACATACATCTCACGGAAAACATCCACGCTACCAAAAACCCGCTCGTCTATCAGACTCACTAACCCGTAAAGCTCCATTAGGTTGTTTTGGAGCGGGGTTGCTGTAAGCAAGAGTTTTTTGCGGTCGCAAAGGGCGTTGCGTATGTTTGCGCCCATAACGTTATTGCGCTTATAAACATTCCGTAGCTTGTGTGCCTCATCCATGATGACCAAGTCCCAATCGATAGCCCGAAGGTCATTCATCTTAGCGGAGGCAAAATTATATGAGCAGACAACCACAGAATCAGTCACGGAAAACGGATTGCAAGCGGGGTTGTTCTTCTTTGTCTTATTATAATTCTTTAATTCTAAAATCTCGGAACGAATGAAAAATTTCTCTTCGAGCTCGGTTCTCCATTGGGTTCTAAGGGACGCCGTGACAATCAAAAGTATTTTTCGCTTGCGTTCCGACCAATATTGTGCCAGGACCAATCCCGCTTCAATAGTTTTGCCAAGACCAACCTCATCCGCTAACAACGCACCATTAGATAAGGGCGATTGCAACGCAAACAGAGCCGCATCCACTTGATGCGGGTTCAGGTCAACCTTTACCCCCGACATAGAGGAAACCAGACCTTCTATTGAGTCTTGTGGTCGCTGAAGCATAAGTTGCTCGGCGAAAAAACGTAGTTGATGCGGCGTACTTGACATCTATTCACACCCTTTTTGGCCTTCTACCATTTCTATGATTTGGGGACACCACAGTTTAGAGCGCGGCATAATTTTTCAAATGTTTCTGTATTGACATTTTCGTTTTTCCCAGATTGATAACAGAAGCACCACTGATACCCGCCAGTGTCAGAAAATTTTTCCTCTTTAAAACATGGACGATGAGGAGTTTCCATAATTTTTTGTAACTTATAGCCATTCAAATACCTCGCTTTCAGAATTTGCACCTGTCTAATCGATGCAAGCCAGGCACCTTTATTAGTATAACATATTCGACAATTGAATTCAAGCCCATTGATTCCATTTTGACGCATCCAACTAAAACAATTAGAATTATAAAGTGCGTTCTTATTGTTGCAATTTAATCATAAGAACACACACTCAGAGGGGTGACAAAGTCGCTTCCCGTTTACAGTTTGATTTGGTTATTTTGTAAACAATGCTAAAAACATAGTGGTTGCAAAAACATAAAATGTTTGGGAAACCACCAAGAAAACGTCTAAAAATTGAGGAGCTTCATCTGCTTAGGATGGCGTTGATCTGCATTTAGTTATTAGAAAGAAATCTCACCTCTCGGAGGAATACGATAAGAAACAATAACCTCCTTGGTTTCTAAACTATTACTAATCGCAAAATCACCTGAGGTAATAACATCCATTCCCAATAGTACGTCGAAACCAGGCAAATTCCCCACTGTAGCCCTAACGCCAGGTATTTCAATATCCTCAGGAAGTATCACATCGATTAGATAAAGTTTGCTAAGAATAGTCGAACTCGCCGTATGCACAGAAGCACTACCATAAGCTTCTAGTTTGAGCGTCCGAACGACTTTATTTGTAATCATTGTGTTGTAAGCGCCAGTATCCCATATGGCCAAAAAGCGTGCTGTGGTTGCGTTTGAGATCAATAGACGAGGCTGACCTACTTCTATTTTAATTGGAAGAATTCGCGTCAAATGCGGATAACGATGAGTAAAACTTTTAGGTTGCATAATTGAAAATTGGAGAAACGTAAGATATAGTATAGTTATCTTTGCCTTTATCAACATACTGAACCATAAAATGTCCCGGTTTATACTTTTTCCGAGACTCTTTGATTGCAGTAATTTCATCATCGTAAACACCAACTACTTCGTTTCCTACAATGACGATATATTTATAGCGATATTTTTTTACCATCTCGTCATGATTGCCGACATAATAGTAAAATTCTTTTTCCAATGCCCCAATGTCCTTTCATTTCTATGTTAACATACCCCATTCAATTCAACAAGTCTGATGCAGTATGACTAATTTCGACTAATTCGGTTGATTTTTTAAGTCAGATGTTTTCCTCGATAATCCGACAAGTTAGCATTGAAGTCGCGAAAGCTTTGGCCAAACTAGCCAGCATTGTAAGAGGTGAATTATAATTGGTTGCGGGGGTAGGATTTGAACCTACGGCCTCTGGGTTATGAGCCCAGCGAGCTACCGAACTGCTCCACCCCGCGTATAATGTAAGCTTAAACTAAAGTGTCTACAAATTTAAATCAATTAGCAATTGTAATTGTGACCTATCAACGGCAACTCTTGTTACAACAACTCTTGGACAGCATTTCGAGACTAAATTCGACCCCTTGGTTAATCGTGATAGTAGATAACGAAAATTCGGAGGACACCAAACAAATCGCTAATATTTTCACTCAGACTCACCAAATTCCAACCCTTTATCACGCCATGTCCGAAAATACTGGAGGCGCTGGCGGATTTAGCAAAGGTGTCGAATTAGCGTACCAAGAAGGAGCCGAGTGGTTTTGGATTATGGACGATGATGTGGAAGTTATGCCGAACGCCATTGAGTTAATGGATCCTTTCGCTGATAAATATCAAGCTATTCAAAGTCGACGCTGGGATTTCGATAATACTCCTTTGTATTGGCAATATCATTTTTCCACCAGCTTAGGCATTCTTTCTCCAATCGCACGCAAGGATTTTGGACGGGCTACCACTATCCCAGTTCAACAAATTTGTTTTGAAGGCGGACTGATTCATCGAGAAATTGTGGAACAAATCGGTTTTCCGGATGCTCGGTTTTTCATATACTGGGACGATGTGATTTACGGCTATTTGACTTCTAAGGTAACGCCTGTGGTTTACGCGGACATTTTCACTTTGAAACGTACTCGAATTTTGGAGAGTCTTAAGTTTGGCGCTCGCAAACTACGTTCGAGCTCGGATTTGACTAGATATTACATTATGCGCAATCGTGGCTATATGTATCATTATTTAAAGATGTATGGCGATTTGAACCCATTCACTTTCGCATTTGGAACCTTTCTTACTTGGATTAAAGAAGCCATACGTATTATCAAAGTTGATCACAGCGGTAAATCCAGTTTTTCGGAATTGTTGCGGGGCCTAAAAGACGCAAGAAAACTCAAACAAGATTCGTCTTGGTCTCCACCAAATCAATTAATAATTTGAAATGATCTCTTCGGTGAAAGCGCTAGCACTCTTGCTGCGAGAATTCATGGCTGGCGAATAACTACCGATAACGGACGACTAAACCAAATCATCAAACTTGCGCACACGAGTAGTCCTAAAGCGTTGTTGCTTAATCGTTCGGAAAAAACCCAACGCTGATACAACTACTACGAAAACTATGAAAATCCAATAAATCACTGTCCCAATTTCCACGATAGTCCAAGTTTCAATATCAACCGACCGACCGATTTCCAAATTATTTTCGCTCAACAAAGTAACGCGTAAATGATTGCGTCCGTTAGCAATCGCCTGAATTGGAATTTCAATCACTTTTTGAGCCTCAGGTTCAATGGTAATCACATTGGATGTTCCGCCATTAATGCCATAGAATTCCGGCTCAACTTTTACTTTTAACTCTACTGGAACCTGCAAATAACTCTCAACCGTTATCGCAACCGAAACATCTTGCGAAGTAATATTCATTTTTTCGTTGGTTACGATAGAAATCTGACCCAAATAATCATTTATTTGACTTTGTAACTTTTGAAAATTCGACTCTCTTTCTGCGGAAGTCAATCCGTAAGATAAATTAGAACCAAGACTTTCTTCAATCGCAGAGTTTTTTTGGTGAATCGCTTCCATAAAAACGTGATATTTTTGATACAAGTTCACTGCGTCATTAGCCACAGCTTCCGAAAAATTGACTTTAGGATTTGACACCAAAAATGAATTAGTGTTCTGATAATTTTGAGCAACTACGTATTCTGCCAAAGAAATAAACTTTATCCAACTGGGTTGACCTACTCTAGTAAGCCAATCTAACGATTGTTGAATATTGTCATTATAACGCAAGTCCAACACGGCTCGGTACTCTTCAGCGCTTTCTATTTCCGATTTCGACAAAATAGCCGTACGCCCTAAAAATTTTTGGGCCTGTTCGACTACATTGATCTTATTCGACACTTCTGGCGTTTTTAAAGAAGCCATTTGCTCAGAAAAATCTTTAGTTAAATTGAACTCATCTCCCCAAACTACTTGATAATCCAAACTCCGAAGACGATCTAAATTAGCACGATTTAACTGATTGTCAGGAACGAAATACACTTTTTTCTGTCGAGAGAGAGAATACCCTAAATCGGAAATGCTAACGTTATAATGGGACAACGAAAGCAGATCAATGTCGTTAGGAGAAGCCGCCCATGGCCGATAAGGTTCGATCAAGTTTTCGTTAACCAAGCTTTGGTCAACTACTAAATTTGATACCGGCATAACCGACATGAGCGGAGAAATATCACTGAAAGCAAAATTGTGAATACGAACTACCGGCGCCAATTGTAATGGTCGAATTTCGGATGACGCCCAAGTCGGAACATAAACCACAAATATTACTTTTGTAGCCAAAACTTTTTCGCCGTTATCACTAACTACAGAAATTTTTAGAGCTTTCGGACCCCAACCATTTTCAGGAATATCCATTCCTAAAGTTGAATTCGGAATAGTATGAGAAATACTCATTGACTGATCTTGATTAAGCGCACTGATAGATTGAATCCAAAACTGTTGTGTCATAGGACAATTTTCGGGAGAATCTAAACAACGATTATATTGATCCAAAAACAAAAAATTTTCAGTAAAATTTCCTTCAACCACCAAATCCAAATCTGACAAAGTTTGGTCAGTCATATTTGCAGCTTGAAAAGTAAACGATAAATTTTCAAACTCGTTAATAGTGGAATTAATAGATAAAACATTCAGTTCGACAGGCTGAGACGTCTGAGCGTTTGCCGCTAACAAATTAGAGTTCCCTGCGACAAAAAGCACGCCAAGAACTACAGAAAAAGACGCTAAACTAAAAACCATCCACCGGCCGCGCATCTTTAAACTTACCTCAAATTCAACATATGAGAAATTCTACGCTCATTGGGATAGGTTAAAGTTGTTTGTAACTTAGAAACCGGCACCCAAAGGATTCTTGCGACTTCAGCGTCAGGATCTTCACGCACTGAAAACATTCCGCCGATTCGACGCAAAACGTAATGATGGACGACTTTATGAATGCGATACTCGCCGACAACGAAATAGTAATCAATCACCCCTAAAAGTCTTCGCACTCTCGCTACAATACCAGTTTCTTCTGAAATCTCACGCATTGCCGCCTTCGCAGGCGATTCGCCGGCCTCCAAATGACCTTTAGGTAAACACCAATCCAAAGTCCCTCGCCGATTTTGTCGAGCAATAACCACCGCCCGATCGTTATCCACAACAATTCCGCCAGCACTATGTTCTTCGACTTCTTCGTAATACTCATGAGCATCACCATCATAATGATCATTCGAATCAACCCGCTGCAAACGAAAAGCTGAATACTGACGAACATAATCTGAAGGCAGAAAAGGCCGTTTTAGCTTAGATTTAAGTTGATCGACATCTTTACGGAAGATTTCATAAACTTCCACTTCATTCGTCTCGCTCGATTGAACGATTGATTCCGCTGTTTGAGGCGAGTCAGTCAAAGGTCTAGCCTCTAACGACACATTAGCTGGAAACAAACTATTCCTGATCTTTTGACGTTTTCGATCAGACAGAGGCGGACGATTTTCAGAATTTAAAAACGATTCGCTCAATCGATCGACTTGAGCTGGTGGCAACTCCAATCGATTCCGAGATGGATTAGGAACCATCAGCCTTCCGGAGTGGTTTTGGCGACTTGCAATAAAAACTCGGCGTTGGAACCAGTCTTTTTCAACTGTTTCAACATCATATCGGTGGCCTGTTCGACGTCCAAACCAGCCAATAGACGACGCAAGCGATAAACAATTTCCAACTCTTGCGGGTCCATCAACAATTCTTCTTTACGAGTTCCCGAAGCGTTAATGTCAATGGCGGGGAAAATGCGCTTATCGGCTAGTTCTCGAGACAGTCGAATTTCCAAGTTTCCAGTTCCTTTGAATTCCTCAAAAATCACTTCATCCATTTTGGAACCAGTCTCCACTAGAGCGGTCGCAATAATGGTCAAAGAACCGCCGTTTTCAATGTTACGCGCTGCGCCAAAAAATTTCTTAGGTGGATACAATGCCCCGGAATCCACTCCGCCCGAAAGCACTCGGCCAGATTGAGGCATCGCCAAGTTGTAAGCCCGACTCAAACGAGTAATCGAATCCAATAAGACTACAACATCCGCGCCAGTCTCGACCAAACGCTTGGCTCTTTCAATGGCCAATTCCGCGACTGCAGTATGATCTTGGGGTTGGCGATCGAAAGTTGAAGAAATGACTTCGCCCTTGACGGTCCGTTCCATATCGGTCACTTCTTCAGGCCGCTCGTCAACCAATACCACCATCAATTTCACATCGGGATTATTGTCAGTTATAGCATTAGCCACCTTTTGCAAGATCATGGTCTTTCCAGCTTTAGGCGGAGCTACAATTAGCCCTCGCTGACCTTTACCAATCGGCGAAATCAAGTCGATTAAACGTTCCGTGATTTTCTTAGATTCACTCGTTTCCAAACGCAAACGTTGGTCAGGATAAAGCGGCGTCAACTTATCAAAATTGGGCCGTTCAGCAGCTTGCTCGGGAGGTAAACCGTTCACAGACAAAATTTGATGGAGTGGATTAAACTTTTGTTTAGGATTTGGCTCATTAGAAATCTTGACTAGCCCTTGAATTACATCGCCCTTTCTGAGATGTAATTTTCTAACTAAAGAAATCGATACGTATGCATCACTAGGAGTTGACAAATATCCGCCAACTCTCACAAACGCAAAAGTGTCGTGAATATCCAACAAACCTTTAATTTCAACCAACTGGTAATTCGACTGATTCTGACCTTGATTAGATTCTTTTCCAGTTCTCGGATCTAAAGTATCCGTCAACTCGTTTTCTTCTTTCAATAATCTCGAACGCGTTCCATTGTTTTTTCCAGCTCGAGAACGTCTCAATCTCGATCCGCCGCCATTGAAGTGATTATTTCCCGAACTAGCATGATTATTCGCTTCAGAACTCGCCGGTTGACCATCGTGGGTTGCGGCGTTCGTTTGGCCATTTGATTTAGGGCCAAGATCCTCTATGACTTTAGGCTCACTCCCAGTATTTCGATTGACCGACTTTGAAGCTGGTATTTCATTTTTTTCAACATCATCGTTTAACAACTCTGGAATCGCTGGTAAAACATAAGAATTGACAGCGCCTTTTGCAGACTCAATATTATTTGACTCTTTTGTCTCCACGTCATTGACTGAACTTTTTTTGGGCCGGCCGCGTTTCTTTACAGGAGCGACCTGGGTCGCCGAAGGTTCATCAGCTGCGATATCAGGTATGATTTTTTCTGAATTTGACATATATTTACTTCCTTTCGCGCTAATATTGCGCTAAAAACTTGAGATTTTATTTGTAATAAATTTCACCCAAGCTGATTTTATTTTAAGCTAAAAAAATCCTGTAAACAAATTAATTCCAAAAAGGTAATTGGCAATTTATTGATACAGAAGTTTAAGAAATTGAGATCAGAACCGATCCATAAGCCCTAGCCTTGCCAGCCGAATTTTTCCCAGCGCTCATATTAAATCCTAAATATCCAATTATTGACGATTAAAACAAATTGTTTGATTGAAACAATTTCGTTTTTGACCTAACTTTCAATGTAATAGAAACTTTTCTAATCTTCTTTAGGATAAAGCAACTACCCGATTGGCCCTTTCCCAAACTACAGGATCATGAGTTACCACCAACAAAGTCTTTTGATGCTCATGGAGTGTTTCAAGCAACCTTAATACTTCATCGCGATTATCCGCGTCCAAAGATCCTGTGGGTTCGTCAGCCAAAATTAAAGGGTTAGGACGCAATAAAATCTGCGCTAAAGCTAATCTTTGTTGTTCTCCTCCGGAGAGTTCATAGATTTTTTGCTTTAAAGAAACTTTAAGTCCAACAGCATCTAACGCTGCTTGGCGATCGTTAGCTTTTTGAGGCTCAGTTCCTTTCGTATAAGTTTGAACTATTTTCAAATTCGCTAAAACGGAAGTGTGGTCGATCAAAGCTGCATTTTGAAAGAGATAACTAATTTTTTCTCTTAGTAATTTACGTCCATTGCGTGAATTAATCGAAGGGGCTTTTTGGCCGAATAAACCCACTGCTCCGCTAGAAGCTTTTTCGAGTAAACCAATTATATTCAATAATGTGGATTTTCCCGATCCACTCGGTCCAATTACAGCGACAAATTCATTCCGAGCTATTTCCAAATCGAAATTCTTGATTACATGCTTACCCCCAAAATATTTATTGACTTTCTTTAACTCCACAACCAAATCCGGATCAAACCCTTCAAGCAATTCCATTTGTTCGATTTCGGAAATATCTGCATATTCTTGAAAATCTTCATATTCATCAGACTCAACTTGATCTGAATCTTCTTTCGTTAATTCTTGCTCGCCCATCAGGCTCCTTTCAAAACATTGGCTACTTTAAATCTTTCCACTAAAAGAAAAAATAATCCTGAAACTATTACTTCCACCACGAAAAATACCAACATCGGCAAATAAGATGCTAACG
>JAITFB010000075.1 GCA_031281695.1 Candidatus Servula neotermitis | reverse complement strand
GCCAGCTTGTTTTCGTCCGTGCGCACGCTTTCAGTCCACATGTATGTTTTGGCCTCCGAAGGACTCTACATCAATAAAGCCTACGCGACCGCCGTGGTGTTATTGGCTTTGGTCGCAGTGATTAACGTGGCATCTTGGCTAATGTCGGCCCGTTTGGAAAGGAAAAATTATGGAAGCGCCTAGACCGGAATCCGGAGACCGAATTAAATTTTCCGAAGTAAACGCATATTACGGAGATTTTCATGCGTTGAAAGAGATCAATTTGAAAATTTACCACCGTCAGATTACGGCATTGATCGGACCATCAGGTTGCGGAAAATCAACTCTGCTGAAATCTTTGAACCGGATGAATGATTTGATTCACGGTTTTAGATTGACTGGCCGAGTGACTTTAGATGGGGAGGATATTTACCGAGACTTTGACGTAAACTCATTACGTAAGCGAGTTGGAATGGTGTTTCAAAAACCTAATCCTTTCCCGATGTCAATCCGGGACAATATTGTGTTTGGGCCCAAAACTCATGGAGTTACTAATGCCAAACAGTTAGACGAAATTGTGGAGCGAGCTCTCATTCAATCGGCCTTATTCGATGAGGTAAAAGACAAGTTGAACAAATCCGCTATGGCTTTGTCGGGGGGTCAACAACAAAGACTTTGCATTGCGCGCGCTTTAGCTATTGAGCCTGAAGTGATTCTAATGGACGAACCGACCAGCGCTTTGGATCCCATTGCGACTGAAAAAATCGAGGACACTATTACTGAGCTGAAAGACCTTTATACGATCATTATTGTTACCCATAATATGCAACAAGCTCGACGGATTTCCGATCGCACTGCTTTTTTCCTGTTAGGCGAATTGGTGGAAGTTCGCGAAACTTATGAATTGTTTGAAGACCCGCAAGACAAACGCACTCGGGCTTACATTCGTGGAAAATTTGGATAGAAAATGATAGTTTACGCCAAAACCACCAATCCCATGTTGAAGCAGTTCATCAATGAAGCTTTGAAGGACAATGTGACCCGAATTCGGGTTTATGATTCTTCGGAGGAATTTTGGAAACATGTCTCCCGGAAAACTCCTACTCTAGTTATTTTTGACATTCGTAATGCCAGCAACAGTCAACTTTACAACATTAAAAAAGTGCGCAAACATTCTTTACTCTCTTTTCGACGAGCTCCAATTTTAGCAGTCGCCGACCAAATTTCAGACGAAAAAATTATCGAAACTTTGGCTATGGGAGCTGACGATGTTTTGACTTCACCCTTTTCTCCGGAAATGCTGGTCGCAAGATTGGAAGCGATTGGCCGACGAGCTGAACGGCAAACTCGTAATTTAGCTGAAAAGAAACTGCGTTACGGTGATCTGGAAATTGATCGGACTAAAAATCGAGTGTTTGTCAAGGGTGAAAAAATCTCACTGACGCCAACTGAATACGATATTTTGGTGGCGCTGGTAAGTAAGAAAAACCAACTAATCTCTAAAAAAGACTTGATCATGACCGTCTGGGGTTATGAGGACACTCTTTCCTCATTATCCATCGGAACTCATATGTTAAACTTACGCCGGAAATTGGGAAAGATGGGTAAGTTAATTAAAACTGAACGTGGTAAAGGTTATATTTTTTCGCGCTAGTAAACTGACATTATGCACAATAACGCAGTGCTGGAATTCAATGAGGTTTCAGTTTCGGGAATTTTAGCTCCAACTAGTTTTGAAGTGCATTCTGGAGAGGTTCATGTAATTGGCGGGGGCGATCATGAAGCTAAAGTGGCCATTGCTTTGTTGTTGGCCGGTCGCATGCGAACTTATCATGGATTAGTCGCGTTTCGTAATCAAACTTTGACTACTAATCAAACCAAAAAAATTTTGCAAAATACTACAGCTCTGATTGACGTTGATGAAGTAAGTGCTCCTGATCCAGAGGCTAAATTTTCGAATTTTTTGAAAGAAGAATTAGAGTTTAGTGGTCAAAAACCTCTGAATTCTACAGTGCATCAACTCTTACAAAAATACTCCCAAGGGCATTATTTAGATACTATGATTGCCGAAATACCTAAAGATTTATATTTACGCTTATATTTGGAAATAGCTTCGACGCGCGCGAAAGTGGACACTTTAGTTTTATTTGAGCCAGATCGATATGATGACTATGCTGAGGCTTGGCCGGGCTTGGTCGAAGAGTATCATGACAAAGGTTTCACAGTGATTGTAATTCTTCGATTGCAGTCTGCTTTAGCTTATACCAATCGAGTAATTCGCCTTGGGCAAGCCAATCCTAACTTCGGCTCAAACGTAGAAAGTGATAACACATCGATAGAGACGGACTCAGCAGCGTCAATTTCTAACTCCAGCGATCGAGACGAGCTAGCATGACCATATTCCGTTTAGTTGCTTCTGAATTACGACGCATATTTTCAAGGTTTTGGATGGTAATCGCGGCTGTTTCAATTTGCTTGATCCCCTCGATATATTCTGGTGCTTATTTATTTTCAAATATTGATCCTTACGGTAATTTAAAAAATGTACCGGTGGCTTTAGTTAATCAAGATCAACCGGTGGTGGTGAATAGTCAAACTATGAAATTAGGCGAACAACTGATTGATAACCTTTTGGCTAAACCTGATTTCGATTGGATAACCACCGACCGATCTGATGCTATGGACGGGGTAATAACGGGAAAATACGGCTTCGGTATTGCGATTCCCGAAAATTTTTCAAAAGAGGTTAGTGCTTTAGCGCAATTTGATCCTAAAACTGCTACTTTGGAGTTATTAACTAACGACGCCAACAGTTTTTTTGACCATCAAATTGCTACCGAAGCGACTGCCACGATTATGTTATTACTGAATGGTCAAGTGAGTGCTCAGGTGGTAGACCAGATGTTGAATGGGTTCGCTCAAATTCATAGCAAATTGAAAGAGGCAGCCGATGGCGCGGATTTATTGGCTGAAAATTTGGATACCGCTAAGGCTGGAGTAGATAAATTAGAAGCAGGCGTGAACCAATTGTCGGATGGGGCTGTACAATTAGATAATGGGATTTCGCAATTAGTTCAAGGAGCTGGTCAGTTACAAGATGGTTTGAAACAGTTACAAAGTTCAATCGCTGATATGCCAGATTTGACTAAATCATTAGCCGATGGAGCTGATCAAGTCGCTGATGCAAATAAACAGATTTCGGATTTAGCTAATCAAGTTACGAAAGTCACGGATCAAATTAATACATTGTTTGATCAAAAAATGTCCGACCAAATAGCTTTCGTGAACAGTTTGCCTGACTCTAAGTTGAAAAATGATTTATTGAAATTCTTAAATGACACGAAAAATTTGGCGGACTCGGTGGATAAACAAGTCGACTCTATTGATTCACAATTGGATCAATTAGCGTCGGGCGCAAGACAAGTTTCCGATGGCGCAAGACAATTAGCTGATGCCTCAGGTCAATTAGTCTCTGGCGTAGATCAATTGGTCGATGGTTCTAATCGATTGGATACTGGTTTAAAACAATTGCAAGACGGGTTCAAACAATTATTGGATCAGCTTCCGCAATTTGAAACCGGCGTGCGACAATTGGACAGCGGAATAGGCGAATTAGCTGCTGGAGCTAAAGAATTGGCGCAAGGCCTAAAAGGTGGTCAAAGTGAAGTGCCTGATCTCACTTCATCCCAAAGGGAAGCCATAGCGAAAGTTGTGGCGTCGCCGGTATTTTTTAAAGATGTGGACGCTTCGGTCAAACAAAGCTATGTTGCTGGATTAGCGCCGTTTTTCATAGGATTATCTTTGTGGATCGGTGGATATGTTTTGTTCGTTTTGGTTCGCGGGGCTTCGAATCGAGCTTTGGTAGCTAATACTCCAGCTTGGAAAGTGGCTTTGAGCGGTTGGTTATCTGTGATGTGTTTTGCATCTGTGCAAGTGCTTTTATTATTTTCGGTAGTAAACTTATTGGGCGTCCATCCCGTTCACCAATTGCCGACCCTTTTGTATATGTTTTTGATTTCGATGACTTATGTAGTGATTTTACAATTATTCATAGTACCATTGGATAAAATCGGTATGTTTATTGGACTGTTGTTGTTGGTATTTCAGCTCACCTCTTCGGGCGGAACTTTCCCGTGGCAAACGATGCCAGAGTCTTTCCAAACTTTGCATAAAATCATGCCCATGAGTTACGCTGTCGATGGGTTACGTCAACTTATGTATGGCGGTAGTATGGAAATTGCTTGGCGAGATGTAGGAATTCTCGGAGGGTTTCTTGTAGTATTTGGTGTTTTCGTTTGGATTATGGTGCATTTTGAAAAACAATGGACGAGTGCGCGGATTCGGCCGTTGGTGAAAACTCTTTAGAATGAATATTTGAACTTACGATTTTCAGCCCAGTCATACAAGTATTTAGTCCAACCTAACGATATGCGGTTAAACTAAATTCATGGTCAAATCTGCAGAACGTGACATTATGGGTCAACCGCGGGCTTTATTCGGATTGTTTTGGACCGAAATGTTTGAGCGCTTCAGTTTTTATGGTGCTAGAGCCATTTTGTTTTATTTCATCAGTGATACTATCTTGGACGGTGGTTTGGACTTTGGGACGGGTACAGCCATGGGAATTGTTAGCATTTACGGTGCTTGTACTTATCTTTTTGGATTGTTGGGCGGATATTTAGCGGATCATGTAATTTCGGCTTCTGATTTAGTGCTTTTGGGAGGGGTCTTAATTTCAGCTGGAAATTTTGTTATTGGATTGGTCTGCAACAGCGGTGGCTTGATGATGGGGTTGTTGTTAATAGTATTAGGTACTGGGATGTTGAAACCTAACGTGACGATGATGGTGGGGTTAGCTTATGGAAAAAACGACATTCGCCGAGATGCAGGCTTTTCGATATTGTATATGTCAATTAATTTCGGTTCCCTTGTCGCGCCTCTCTTAGTTGGATTCATTAGTGAAAGCATCAGTTATAGTGTAGCATTTATTACGTCAGCGTCAGCTATGGTCGTAGGCTTACTATTATATGTGGTTCTAAAAAAAGTATTGGCGCCCAAAGTAGGAGTGGAAGTTCCTGGACGATTCATTGGATCAAAACTCTGGCGATTTTTAGGTGGGTTGATTGGTGGCATAGGAGTGTTTTTTGGCGGATTAGCTTGGTTGACATTTTCTAATATCATAGATATTAATACCATCATTTCGGTGCTTAGCCTCGCAATATTTTTACTGTCAGTTTTTTACATTTTTTGGATTATTCGTTCACCCAAAATAACGCGGGTCGAAAGAAAAAATATGTTTGCTTTTATTCCGTTTTTTGTTATCGCCACCTTCTTTTATTCCATTGACGAGCAATTATCTTCAGTGATGGCTGAATGGACTCAAGACAAAGTAGATTTGACTATTGGAAGTTTTGATGTGCCAGCTTCATGGATCCAGTCGGTCAATCCGCTCTTAGTGTTGTTATTTACGCCGGTAATTGTCATCATTACGGCCTGGTTTGATCGACATGGAAATGCGCTCACTACCGGTCGAAAATTTCAATTAGGCGTGTTGCTAGGAGGTTTGAGTTATTTGTCTTTAGCGTTGATTCAACTCACAGCTAACCAACAGAAATACTCATTATTAGTTCCGATTTTAGTAATCCTTTTATTGACTGTTGGCGAAATTTTTATCACTCCAGTTGGTTTAGCTCTTTCGACTAAATTAGGCCCTAAACTTTTCAGCGCTCAAATTGTAGGCGTTTGGTTTTTAGCGGATTCTTGCGGTCAAGCGCTCAATGCTCAAGTTACCAAATTTTACGACCCCGATAACAGCGTTGGTTTTTTCCTGACTTTTGCTTTAGTAGGTCTGGCGTTCGCGCTGCTCTTGCAAATTTTTCATAAAAAAATCAACAGTCTGACTAACTAGTGTTCAGAAGACAGCCTACAGCAGACAGCCTACAGAGTCAAGGTGCGAGTGCCTTTGGTTCTGATGCAAAGAATGAATCTGATCTGCCATCTGATATCTGTCATCTAAGAAACTAATTCCTAATTCCTAATTCCTAATCTCTAGTTAACTACGCTAAGCTAAAAATGTGGGAGCTGACCGAAAACTCACTAAACAAATCTTTATCACTGGCGGAGTCGTCTCTAGCTTAGGGAAAGGCATAACCGCCTCATCTTTGGGTCGCTTATTACGAAGTCATGGTTTGAAAGTCCAAATGCAAAAATTGGATCCTTATATTAATGTTGATCCAGGAACCATGAATCCATTCCAACATGGTGAAGTTTTTGTGACTGAAGATGGCGCAGAAACCGATTTAGATATTGGGCATTATGAAAGATTTTTAGATATCAATTTATCGCAATCTTCTAATACCACCACTGGTCGCATCTATTCCGCAGTTATAAAAAAAGAGCGGGCTGGCGAATATTTGGGTGATACAGTTCAAGTAATCCCGCATGTGACTAATGAAATAAAAGCCCATATGCGCGCTCAAGCCGATTCTGAAGTTGATGTAATTATTACCGAGATTGGTGGAACTATTGGTGATATTGAAAGTCAACCTTTTTTAGAAGCTGCGCGACAGCTTCAACATGAATTGGGCTTTGAAAATGTAGCGTTTGTGCATGTTTCATTAGTTCCATATATTCCAGCAGCGCGCGAATTAAAAACCAAACCTACTCAACATTCCATCTCTGTTTTGCGTTCGATTGGGATTTCTCCTCAAGCTTTGGTTTTGCGTTCGGACCGTGAACTTCCCGATGGTCATAAACAAAAAATCTCTCTTATGACGGGGATTGAAATGGCCGGTGTGATTGCCTGTCCTGACTCAGATTCAATTTATAAAGTACCGGCTCGTTTGCATGATGAAGGTTTGGATAATTACTTGATCCAAAAGTTGCAATTACCGTTTCGAGATATTGATTGGCACGGTTGGGATACTTTGGTCGCTCAATTAGACCATCCGAAATCCGAAACGATTGTGGCGGTGGTTGGAAAATATATCGACGTGCGGGATGCATATTTATCAGTTTGCGAAGCTTTGAAACATGCTGCTTTAGCTTGCGAAACCAAATTGTCCATTCGATGGGTGGCGGCTGATGATATTACTGAAATGTCCCAGGCTGAAAAAGTGTTGACCGGTGTTCAAGCTTTAGTGATTCCTGGTGGTTTTGGCGTGCGCGGAATAGAAGGAAAACTTTCCGCTTTACGTTGGGCTCGGGAAAATCAAGTCCCAGCTTTAGGGCTTTGTTTAGGGTTGCAATCTATGGTTATAGAATTCAGTCGCAATGTTTTGGGATTCGAAGATGCTGATTCAACTGAATTTAATCCGGATACTTCTCATCCAGTGATTGCGACGATGCAAGAGCAACGGAAAATTCTTGCGGATTGTAAACTAGGAGGAACTATGCGCTTAGGCAGCTATCCTGCGGTACTGCAAGCCCAGTCTTTAGTGCAATCATTATACGGAACTAATGAAGTTGCCGAACGCCATCGTCATCGGTATGAAGTAAACAATTCTTATCGTGATGTTTTAGAAAATGCTGGTTTAAAGATTTCTGGAACTTCGCCTGAGCCGAGTCATGAATTAGTGGAGTTTGTGGAATTGGATCGAAAACTCCATTCCTTTTATGTAGGAACCCAAGCTCATCCGGAACTTAAATCCCGTCCGACTTCCCCCCATCCGCTATTTTTAGGTTTGATTCAAGCTGCACTTTCTAAAAATTCTTAGAAGCGTTAATAGGATTTGCCTTTTTAAAACTAAGTAGTTGAGCCGTTCCTTCATGAGGAGTTGAAGAGGTAATTAGAAAAAACTCTATGCGGCTCGGAGTTGTTGGGTGAACTTTACTACTTCCGGATGAACTGAAATATGTTGAGGAAGAATCGGACTCTTTAAGTATAAACGTTGTAAGTTGGTGGCGCGGGAAAGAGCGACGTAAAGTTGACCATTGTCGAAAATGCCGCGCGGTTCGATTACTACTGCATCGTAAGTCATGCCTTGAGATTTATGGATGGTCACTGCCCAAGCTAAGGTTAAGGGAAATTGGACAAAGCGACCTTTGGGCTTTTCTACGATTTTTCCATCATCATCGGCTGTATAATGCATTTTGTTCCAAGGGTGACGATGGATTTCGAATTTTTTATTACCAATTTGAACTGTGATGATTTGGTTGGTGATATTGAGTACTGTTCCGATGTTGCCATTCACGAATCGTCCAGCTGGGTCGTTGATTAGCGTCATAACTTTCGCGCCAACTTTTACGCGGAGAGTTAATGGAGCCAATTGTCGGTCTAGTTCAGATTTAGTGTAACCGGAATGTTCAGCTTCGAAAGTCCAAAGCGTTTGGTCAATTGAGGCTAATTTGCTGGAATTAATTAGGTCAACAGTGTGTCGATGAGATGCGATTACAATAGTGTCGAAATTAGCTGGTTCAGGATTAACCCGCGCGTTAATTTGTTTAACAGTATCGCGATTATGTTGTCCTTCGCGGATTTGGTTCAAGAGTTTCAAAAAGATCGGATCGGATTGGCGATAGATTTTTTGTAATTCGACCATTTTGATGCCCGCGCGTTGGATAGCAGGAGCATTGAAAAAAAAGACTCCTCCATATTTTTCATTCAACAAACGATTCAAATCATATTGAAAAGGTTCGTCGTTTTTCAAGATGGTCTTAACCGGCGTGACTGGCGGAAGCTGGAATAAATCGCCAAATAGCAGTAATTGTACTCCTCCGAATGGTTGAGTGTTATGCCGAGCTACTCTGAGTTGCTTGTCGATTACGCTGATAATATCCGGCGGAACCATAGATATTTCGTCAATAATTAAGACTTCGATTTTACGTAAAAGGCGGATATGATTTTCGCGCATGTTGTAGCCAAAACGATCAGGGTTTTGTAATCCATCCAACGGCCGAAGTTTGAAAAACGAATGGATAGTTTGACCGTTTACGTTGATTGCGGCGATTCCGGTGGGAGCTAATACGACGTGCTGTCGCGGGGTGATTTTCCGGAAACGGTTTAATAAGTATGACTTTCCGGTTCCCGCGCGCCCTGTGATAAAATAGTTGTCATTAGTTTCTAGTAGTAATTTGAGTGCATCATCTTGATTCATAATTTTAGCTTAACTATCATAGTTGACAAAAAGTGTCATTTTGCTTTCAATTGCTCTCGATTAGTTAACTGGTTAATTGGTTCTGCGAAAATTTTGAGTGTTAGAGTTAAGGCTTTATGAGAATATGCGGATTACGTTAGCTCCTTACTGTAACGATTTGGACAAATAACTGATGGACGAAAGCATTAGCACCGCCATTTAAAACTTAAAAAAATTTTATTTTTGAGAAAAGCGAAACCTACCGAAATTTACCAGCAACGCGAACACATCAGATTCCCCTATTAAATAATAACAGTGCTAAACTTTTATGAGAAAGGTTAAATATGTCTAAACATTTTTTAGTTCCCACTTTAGACGAATCGACCACAGATAAGGTCATAGACCAGTTGCAACTCGCACTGTCCGCTTTAAATGATTGGTCACTTACGTTGAAGCACGCTCATTGGAATGTTGCGGGCCCAAATTTCATTGCAATTCACGAAATGTTGGATCCTCAAATTGATAAAGTTCGAGAAGCGGCAGACTCTATTGGCGAAAGGATTGCGACCCTGGGCGGGAGTCCCGATGGGCGCAGTGTGCGAATTGCGCAAGATCAAGCCAAGGCTCAGATCAAATGGGGGACATATCCTATTGTTGATCGAAAAGACGCTATAGAGCATTTGAAAGTTCTTGACGAATTTGTTGGTGTCTTAATTGAAGGTTTTCGCGATGCGATTGCTAAAGTGGATCCTTTAGATATAGTCAGTTCGAACATCTTACAAGATATTTCTCAACAGCTTGAATTCGACCAGTGGTTTTATCGAAGCCATCTAATCTAGATTATTATGGCTGTTGATCTTAGGTTTAGTACCAGTTTGCGAGGATACGATAAGCAGCAAGTTGATTCTTATATCAGTGAGTTGCAAGAAAATATTGCCAGTTTAAAAAAAGAGCTGGCGAAAACTATTCAGGAGCTGGCGCAAGCTCCTAAGTCCTTAAAAGACGTTGAGCCAACTTTTGCTAAATTAGGCTCCCAAGCTGTACAGATTTTGCGCTCGGCCGACGGAGCATCTCAAGAAATCACAGCTTTAGCTAAAGCGCGAGCCGAAGATACTGAACAATCTAGTAAGCTTCGCGCTAAAGATTTAGTAGAAACTGCTGAATTACAAGCTAAAGATATCGTAACTCATGCGCAGAACGAAGCTGAGAGTTTGCATAAAACTACTCAAGACTCAACTAACCAAATGCTAGAAGAAGCTCGTGAGCGAGCAGCCGAAATTATCAGACAAGCTAAGGCTGTAGCGGAAAATCAAGTTAAAACAGCCGAGGTTCAAGCGCAAGAAATTTGGATTAAAAACCAACGCGAAATAGAGTCACTACAAGCGGACGCAGATCAAAAACGTTCAAACATTTTGGAGGCAGCTGAAAAAACTGTAGCGAAATCTATTTCAGATTCCCAAAGTACTGTCCAAGCTCGTGAAGAAAAAGCTCAACAAATTAAAGCTTTAGCAGAACAAGAACTGGTTAAAGCTCAACAACAAGCGAGTTCAATTATTTCTAACGCTAAAGATCAAGCAGTTTTAATTGAAGAGAACGCTAAAGTAGCGGCGGATTCAACTTTGGATAAAGTTCAAGATACTTTAACCAGTGCGCATCGGCAAGAACAAGAGGTCAAACAAAGAAGTCAGTCTATTATAGCCAAAGCGGAGGCTGAGGCGGCAGAAATTATCAATCAAGGTCAAGCTGAGATGAACAATCAACGCAAAATTGTTTCCGCTTCCGTAAAGGAACTTTTGGAAAACGCTAACAATATTTTTATGGAAGCGCAAACTAAGTCTAAAGAAATCCTTGATGAATCAAATCGCAAACGTGAAGCCAACGAACGGGCGGTAAAACAACTTTTGAAAGACGCTAATCGAAGCGCTGAGCAATTAATCCGCAGTTCTCGTAAAACGGTTCGAGAAACTGAAACAAAATTTGAAAAAGCGTTTGAGGCTAGTAAGAAACGAGCAAATTTGACGATCTCGAATCTTACCTCGCAAATTAACGATATTTTCACAAGGATAAGCGAGTTGCAAACGCTTTTGTCCGTACCTTTAGAATTTATTCCCAATAACGATGTTTTGCCTTCTTTTAATCCCACGACCGATTCAAATGATTCTCAGTCCAATATAAATGAAACTCATGGAAATGATGCGGTCGATCCACCTCATTCAGTTAAACAAGAGCCAGTTGAAGACGCAGCTTTAGCTGATTTGGTTAACCCTAAAACGCCAAATTTTGCTTACGAAAAGAATGACAATAGTGATTCTGAGAGTGCAGATAACTCAAACGAAGTTTCAAAAAAGAAAAATACTGGGGAGTAGTTTAAGTAATGAGTCAATTTTATGGCTAAGAGTTTGACGTTCAAATCCCGCGATTTTGATTCAAGCGTGAGAGTACAGGATGATTTATATGGGTTTGTTAACAATCATTATGAATCTAAAACTAAAATTCCATCCGACGAGATTGCAGTCGGTACATTTTCTGACTTACGTAAGCTTTCAATTGAACAAGTTAAGGCGTTGTGTGAAGACAATCCTGGTGAATTATACGGTAAATTGTATCTTAGCTATATGGATAAGGCCAGAATCCAGCGTCGAGGTTTGGCCCCAGTTTTTAGAGCGATCGCTAAGATTGAGCAAGTAAAGACATTGAAGAGTTTATCCAAATACGCTTTTATTTTGGATCGTGAATTTTTCATGCATCCTTTTGAAGCAGGAGTTTTCAATAATCCTAAAGACCCAGATATCAACATTTTACATTTTAGTCAAGCAGGTTTGGGGTTGCCTGACGAAAGTTACTATCGGCTTGCGGAGTTTGAACCAATTCGAAATGCTTATTTAACGCTAATCACGAAAATTTTTCGTAAATTCAAAATTAAGGTAAATCCTCAAATTGTATTAGATTTCGAAACGAATTTAGCTAAATTGCATCTGGACTTAAATCAGATGAGAGATGTTAACTTGACTACCAACTTAGTGAAAGTAAGCCAATTGCAAGAATGGTGTTCTAATGTCAATTTTGTCGAAGGGATGCAAATTTGGGGGTTGAAGTCTCCGGAAACGTTGGTAGTTAATGTAGCTACTGTGGATTTCTTTAAACGACTAGATACCCTTTGGAATCAGGAGAATTTCAGTGTTATCCAAGCTTGGAATTTATTTCACGCAGTGCATGCGATCAGTTCTTGGGCGACTGACGATGTCCGAAAGATTAATTTCGAATTTTCAAAACTTTTGAGTGGATTGAAAAAAATGAAACCAAGGTGGAAAGGCGCAGTTGATTTAGTCAACGATGCTTTAGGCGACGCTTTAGCTCCAGAATATGTAAAACGTCATTTCGATTCTAATAAAAAACAAGCGATGGATGCTCTGGTCGAAAATCTCTTGTCGGCTTATCATGATTCTATTACTAATTTAGATTGGCTCGATGACTCAACTCGTAAGAACGCACTTTTGAAGCTTAAGAATATGACCGTTAAAATTGGTTATCCGCAAAAATACCGTAACTACCAAGGTTTAGAGTTGGGCTTTGATTTAATCAAAAACATGAAAGCAATTGAAAAATATGAATTTCAACGTGAATTACAAAAAATTGGTCAGCCAGTGGACAAGGACGAATGGTTGATGACCCCTCAGACTGTTAACGCTTATTATCATCCTATGAATAATGAAATTGTTTTTCCAGCTGCAATTTTACAGCCCCCATTTTTCAATTTTGAAGCTCTAGATGCGGAAAATTATGGAGCGATTGGGGCGGTGATTGGCCATGAAATTGGTCACGCTTTCGACGATCAAGGCTCAGAGTTTGACGCGAAAGGGAATTTGAAAAATTGGTGGAGTGATGATGTACGCAAACGTTTTCAAGCTAAAACTAAAAAATTGGTAGCTCAATTTCAAGATCGTGAAACTCGTTTTGCCCCAGATAAATTGAGAGTAGATGGACAAAGAACTTTAGGAGAGAATATCGGCGATTTAGGTGGTTTGTCAATTGCTTTACAAGCTTATGGAAAAGCAGTCGATGGTGATTTTGACAAAGAATCTACTGATGAGTATTCGGCTTTACAGATTTTCTTTTTTTCTTTCGCTCGTTCATGGCGTAATAAAATTCGTCCCGAATCAGCTGAAACCCGTTTAGCGGTAGATGTGCATGCGCCAACAGATCTACGTTCAAATGTTACTCCAGCGAATTTGCCAGAATTTTATAAAGCTTTCAATATTAAACCTTCCGATCAGCTCTATTTACCACCAGGTAGACGAGTATCGATTTGGTAG
>JAITFB010000023.1 GCA_031281695.1 Candidatus Servula neotermitis | reverse complement strand
AGATAAACCTTACGAACTCGTTTGGAAAGCCCACGATAAGATACTTACGGAAGATCCGGCTAAATATAAATCTAGTCCTGACGTTACCAGTGCGAGAAGTATCTAGAATTTATACATTTTGCAGTTTTCTAAAAACTTGTGATTTTCTTGGTTGCTGATCCCCCTGAGTGCAGGGCGATCCTACTTTCAAGCATCTTATTGCTAACCAAAAACAGATTAATCCGTAATTTATTCAACGTGATCAGATGCGCCGCTTAATGAAACAACATTGGCGCCAAAGCGGAATTCGTTTGCAAAAAACGAAGTGTAAAATAATGATGCGGAAATATTAAAGAGGACTAAGTCTGAACGTATAACCCGGCAGGAAATCATTGAGTACTTTCGTTCATGGTGGGACGAAAACAATAAATATATTCCCGCGGTTAAAATTGAAATTGCTAATGGGTCTTTTCTCAGAACTGAAGAAATATCCGATTCTGAATGGAATCTATTTGCTTATGGTTATGAAGATGATGAAAACGACCCTACCATACTTTATTGGCTATGATAAACTAATGCTATGAATGCAAGGGAAAAAGCAATTATTGAATTCAAAAAGGAAACGGGATCAGAGTCCATTCCTTACTATATAATGACTACAAACAAAGAGGGACAAGTCATAAAACCTGAAACAATGACTGCTTCAGAGTGGCATAATTATCTTGACTGGCGTTAGAAACATTAAACACTTGAGGTTTATAGATGTCCATAGCTTTTCAAGAAAACGACATTTATATTTTAGAGCATAAGTTCCACGAAACCACAGGTTCTGAAAAAAGACCACTAGTCTTGACGCACGTGAGATTGGTTAATGATTTTATTGTTGGATATCCTATTTATTCATATAAGTCATATTGGAAAAATTATTTAGAAATCAAAGACTTATTGTACAAGGTTCAAGATCTAAAAACAGCTGGTTTAAAAAAGATATCTTACATTGATGTTACCAAGCAAACAATTTTAGGAACAAGTGATTTTACAAAATCCATTCGGATTGGTAAACTGTCGCCAAAAGACATCTTTGGGCTCGATCACCAAATGCGTCATTATATTGAGTTACAAAAAAGAGCCAAAGACAATGGGCGGACGATCAGGAACTTCAATGAATTTCGAGACCTGATGGACGCCGAATATAAAAAAGAACAACGTGCCAAACAGCAACGGCAAACTTCACTAAATCTGTGATGATCCTGCACGCAGGGGTGATCCTAGTTCCGGCTGATAACGCTTGTTTATAAGCTAAAGACTGCTCGTTCAGTGTCTTTTTGTAATCTAAAATTTGCTATTGGCTTAAAGCTTTACTCGCCTTACTAGAGCTGCCTCCAACAGTAGCCTCAGATAACTTTTTGAACTTCTTAAGATTCTGTAAGAACTGTTGAATTTCCGCATACCGTCAATAACCACTTTCATTACTTACATTATAGTTGATTCTAACGGTTTTGAAAAGCAAAATCCCAACAGGTCTATTCTTCGCTGGTGGAATTGAATTCGATTGAAATCGATATGCGTTTTAGCAATCGACTAGCTTCGTTGATTAAGCGAGTGACTGATTTAGAAAGTTTGGACTAACCGTAAGGTTTGAAACTGGTTGGGTCATATTGAAATAACACCGCGCTGGGATTACTCGCTTCATACATATCTACTTCAGGACACCCCAATTTATCGTGCCGAATAACTTTATAAAGATTGAATAGTTGACCTTAAGGGGGTGACAAAATCGCTTTCCGTTTACAAATTTTCAAATAAATAATGTTTCATATCGTAAAATAATAATGTAGGACAGCGGGCTCAAGCGAGCCGACCATTGCGGCTATTCAAAGAAGTAAGACCGTAAAATGTCGGTCGGGAAGGAGTCAGAATGGCTAAAACAATTAAACCTCCGGTTTTTGAGGTTTTGAAAATCGATAATCAAACGCATTTGATTGATGAATATCCAGTCAATAAATGCTCAAATCGTATGTCGGCGATGTATAATGCGCAATCGATCGTGTTATCGTCTCTATTAGATATTTACGATTTAGGATTTACTGAACGAAAAATGTACGAGCAGTGGGCGAGTGTAGGTGAGGGCGCTTTAGTAAGAAACCCTGATTCAGAAGAGTTTGTCGAAGAAATGTGGGTGAAACAAACTATCAAGCGGTTTTTTCAGCAAGCGCCTAAATCGAATGATTGGCAAATCTTATACTTTGATATGGACAATGTTCTAGTTGATTTTTATTCAGGGGTGAAGAAGCTTCCGGTTGAATCACAGACCTCACCTCACTTGGATGAGGTTGAGAATATTTTCGCTTTGATGGAACCGATGCCAGGCGCTCTGGCCGCAGCTCAGAGGCTGTCGAGCAAGTTTGACACTCATATTTTGAGTACTAGTCCTTGGAAGAATATGTCGGGAGCAACTCAAAAATTGCAGTGGATCGAAAAACATTTTGCTGGAAGTCATAATCCGTTTTATAAAAAAGTCACTTTGACTCACCATAAAGAATTATCAATCGGTGGGTATTTAATCGACGACCAGCCCAAAAACGGAGCGGATAAGTTCCGAGGCAAATGGATACATTTTGGCTCGCCTGATTTTCCAGACTGGGAAGCTGTAGAAGCTTTCTTGGAGTTAGAATATAAAATTCATCACGATATTCCCCATGTTATTAAGTCAATTTCGTGAAAGGGTGATAGATCACCCATGCTAAACTAGTCGAGAAGTTATGAACATGAATAACGGTCCAAATAATACCCCAACCGCCGAGAATATACGCACTAACGAGCCGCTGGTTGATGCTATTTGGGGCGACGATTATGGACCACCAGACGAAATAGTTTGGGAGTATGACAGTAAAACTGGCATATTTAGAACCACTCAAAAAATGACTCCTGAAGAAGTGCAGGCCATCGTTGATCAACTTGATAAAGAAGAACAGAAAAGACCGCTTCTTAGTGACCCTTTGGTCAGGACATTTTTTATCTTGATTGCATTGTTCCTCATTTTTCAACTTGTCACTATGATTGGCAATACGTTGTGATGTTTTCGCGCTCTTGATGGCTGGAACTATGAACTCGACTCGAATTAAAGAAATTATTTAGGCTGTCCAAATAGTCTTGAACTGCGAGGACTGGTTAGAGCCGTTGCTGGTGGAGGAAAAACTTAATTCAAATTGTCTTATATATCGACCAAGTTGATGCTTTCGGTTCGCGCCCTTATAATGTTCATCGATACCAGCCAAAATATCTTTGGAAGCTGGTTCAAAATCTGGTAAATCAGTCATAAGTTCTTCTCTTTTACGAATGTAATCGAATTACACTAGGAGATCTTTCAAATTCCCACCCTAATTTATATGTGATCATTGTTTATACTGATTTGTTTTTGAATTATCGTAGGGGCAAAATATAATAATGGGGTCTATATGGTTTCGTGAGCAAAAAGCCGGAGTGCGTTTTGATATTCAAGCTTTGCGTTGTTTTGCTGTTTTAGCGGTTTTTGTTTTTCACTTATTTCCTAATGTTAATCTTTTGTCAGGTGGATTTACAGGGGTTGATATTTTCTTCGTGATCTCGGGCTATTTGATGACTGATCATTTGGTTAAAAACTTAGAAGCAAGGAAGATGGCGGTCTCCGAATCGGACGAGAATATTCATATGAACTGGAGGTCTTGGTTTGGAAGTTTTTATTATAAACGAATTAAGCGCTTGCTTCCCGCTGCTCTACTAGTTTTGTTAGTGTCTAGCGTTTTAGTAGTACTGGTTTTCCCTGATTTTCTTACCTTAACCAAGAGAAACTTGACGAATATTTTTGCCTCGTTGTTGTTTAGCGAAAACTGGTTATTAGCTTCGAACGCAGTGGATTATTTTGCTCAATCTAATCCTGCTACCTTTGTTCAACATTTTTGGTCGTTGTCTTTAGAGGAGCAGTTTTATTTGATTTGGCCTATGTTTTTAGCGCTGTTTTGCTATTTTGGCTGGAAATTCGGTCGTTCTCACGTGCAAGCTCGGACGATTCTCTTAATCGGTGTGATAATTTTCAGTACGGCAAGTTTTTGTTTTTGTGTGTTTAGCACTAACCAATTAGCCGGTTGGTTATATTTTTTCACGCCCAGTCGAGTTTGGGAGTTGGGCACTGGGGGGATAGTTGCTTTGTTGCCTTCATTAGCCTCTCGGTTTGATTCGCGCATCCCCCAACTAGATTGTGATGGCGCATCCCCGAAGGACTCAGAGCCCCGGAAAACTTCCGGACAGATAATTGGGGGGGGGCTTTTTGGAAAAAATCGGAGGTGTTTTTCAATGGGCCGGATTACTGTTATGTTTAGTTGGTGTAATTTTTATAGATCAAACTCAATTTCGCTTCCCGGGATGGATAACGATTTTGCCTGTCTTAGGTGCGAGCCTTATTATTTATGGAGGTGGTGGAAAAAATAATCAGGGGATATTTAATAAGTTAGCTTCATTTCGCCCCTTTCAATTTATCGGGGATATTTCATATTCCTTGTATTTATGGCATTTTGTGGCGATAACCTTTTTTAGCAATTATACTACCTTAATATTTGAACAGAGTTGGAGGGCCAGCCATCGGGCATTAGTGGTCGTGCCGGTGGTCTTTGTTTTAGCGACCTTGTCCTATTATTTTATAGAACAACTTTTTAGAAAGGCGTCTAAGCCGTTATTAGTTGTAGCACCTTTGTTGGTTGGATTTTTGTCATTGTTGTTAATGATAAATTTGGGAATAAATTCGGCTACTTATGCTCAATTTGAAAATGCGCAGCAAAGCAATGATGTAGTAAACGAACTGACCAATCAAGATTCAGCCGGTTCGGTTGAACCAATTAACGTAGTTATCGAAAGATATGTTATGGAGGCTGAACAATATGTTGAGAACTATGTTATAAACAACGAAATTCGAGATTTTGATTCTAAATACTGTGTGGGTGCAATAGGTTTGAAATTTATTGATGAATGCCCAGAACCCTACGGAAAATTTGACCGCTGGACTTACAGTCTCAGTCCATATACAGGGTTGGCGTGGTCTTCTTTATGTTTTTTCATAACCACTTTTGATGATGAGTCTTTGTCAAAATGTACCTTTGGAGATTTATCCAGCTCAAAAACGATTTTATTGGTAGGAGATTCGCATGCCGCACACTGGTTGGAAGCTTTTGATAGCGCAGGTCGAATTTTAGGCTACAAAGTTATTCTAGCGGCAATGGAAGTTTGCACGCCCTTTTTAATCAATAGAGAAATCCAACTAGGATTTGGCGAACCTCGGACTACGAATTGTGTAAATTTCAACGAAGAGTTGCTCGACAGCGAAATCCTTTATCAAGCCGATTTTATTGTGCCTTACTGTTTGAATTTTGCGGGATTGTATCAAGAGCAGGCTGATGATTTGTTCTCTGAATTAGTGAATGTCATAAAAGAAGCCAATATCCCAGGGCGATTCATACTGAATAACGATACTATTCTTAGAAAAACTGAGCAAAATGAGGCCGCTAATTGGCTGGAAAAGCTGGGTGTTCAATCCTATGAAGAACCAAAATCTGATTTTGCAGGAGCCGATTACACTTTATTCCCTACTTTGTTTGAGAAAAATGGTTTAGATTATCTGTGGTTAGATATGGACCAAGCTTTTTGCGACGACGAGACCTGCTATTTTGCGATCGGTGATTTGGCGGTAATGTTAGACGATACACACATTTCTCAATGGTACTCTAGAACGCTGGGTCCTCTGTTGGCCGAAAAATTACAAAGTTTGGGCTTGTGATTTAAGCAATTGTTCATATGAACTGAAACATGTAGCGAGACTAGTTGCCAACAACTGAGAGCGTTAGCTCTGCCATTGAGATGCTCTCGCCGAACTAGTCGCAGTCGTTAACAGTTAATCCCTAGTCGTTAACTACTAACAACTGCGAGCGTAGCGAGCTACTCAGCCCAGAAATCTAACGCAATCTGTTGGCCCTGGCGGATTTTGGCCCACTCTTGAGCTTCGGTGAGTTCATTTCCACCATCGCAAGATGCGAAACCGCATTGATGGGATAGGTACAACTTATCTTTCGCAACATAATTGGTCGCGTCTTGTAACATCCGCTTTACCCGAACATCATCGTCCAATTCGCTGGTCTTAGAAGAGAGCAATCCCAAAACCACTTCAGTTTCTGGTTTAGCTTCAAATACCGACAAAGCTTCTAAACCGCCGGCCCTCTCATCATCCCATTCCAAAAAGAAGCGATCATAATTTTGTTTCGCTAAGAATAAATCAGCAATCTCCGAATAAGAACCAGCGCCCATATTGCGAGAGTCATAATTTCCTCGGCAGTTGTGAGTCCAGACTTTCAAACCCAAACTCTTAGCATAAGCAATCACTTCATTATTGATGTCAATAAATTCTTGGGCAGCATTTTTGATGGTCTCCAAATCCGCTTGTTGGCCGGTATAAGGACTGTTGGGATTATCTTTGGCGAAGATTTCCCAGAGACAGTCGTCGAATTGAATAATGGTCCCGCCTACTTCAGCATATTCTTTGAGAAAATCTTTCCAAGACTGAATTAAATCCCGCTTTAGAGATTCCTTGTCTTTATACACATCGCCGCCGATATTATCCGACCAAGACAATTCGCCGTAAATATGCGAAGGGCTGGGAATACATTGCTTCAAAACAGTGCCCTCGGGAACTAAACTCTGCAAACGCTGGAAGTGCTTGATAAATTGGTGGTGTTTACCGTTCAATCGGTCTCCGATCCGAATGCCAATATCTTTACGAGTTTCATAAGGAGTTTGCTCGTCAAAATCTCGGAAAAAATAGCCGGATTTGGCAATATATCGTTCAACGCCATGCAAACCCCAAACAAAGTCCAAATGCCACATACTTTTAGAGTATTCTCCATCAGTAATTACCGGCAGACCAGCGGCCAATTGCTTTTGAACAATTTCGGCAGTAGCCTCATTCTCAGTCTCCAAATATCCTGGAAAATCATCGTAAAAGGGATACTTGATATCATCGCGCTTTTCAATTTCGCGCTTGAATTTCAATAATTTTTCAGGCCGCAAAAGCGACCCAACATGTAAAAAATGTTTAGACATTCCTTAACCTCCTTGGGGAATCACTAGTGGTTAACGTTTACCTTAGATTAACTGAATTACAGTTTTTTTCTGAGTTAATTTTCCCGTTTGCGCAAAAAAATTGGTTAAACTGAACCCGTTAACCACAATATAATAATAGGAGGTTAATTCATGGGTTCAAATAACTCACCGAATTATGGTTTCAACACCATCTGTGTGCGCAGCGGTTATCAGCCTGGCAAAGGTGAACCGGTCGTGCCGCCGATTGTAGCTTCATCGACCTATCGCTACGAAACCACTGAACAGGTCCACGAACTGTTCGATTTACAAGAGCAAGGTTTTTTCTATTCGCGCATTGACAATCCCACTGTGGCGGTGGTGGAAAAGAGAGTGGCCGAATTAGAGGGTGGAGTCGGCGCTTTAATGACCAGCTCGGGCCAAGCCGCAACTTTACTGACCATTTTGAATATCGCCGGCGCTGGAGATCACTTAGTCGCGACCCAATCCATGTACGGTGGATCGATCAACTTGATGCAACATCGTTTGTCGAATTTAGGCATCGCCACCACCTTCTTGGACAATGACGTGTCGGCTGAAGAATTAGCCAGCGCAATCCAACCCAATACCGTAGCTTTGTTCGGCGAAACTTTGTCTAACCCCACGCTCAGGCTGTTGGACATCCCGCGCTGGGCTCAAGTTGCGCATAAACATCATTTACCGCTGATAATCGACAACACTTTTCCCACGCCTTATTTTTGCCGGCCTTTCCAATTGGGAGCTGATATTGTCACACATTCTTCCACCAAATATTTAGACGGTCACGCACTACAAATTTCTGGACTGATTGTGGATTCAGGAAATTTTGACTGGAAATTGGCCTACCAAACCCATGGCCATTTCGCTGGTCTAATCGAACCAGATGTGAGTTACAAAGGCATTAGCTACGTGAATTTTTTCGGTAAGATTGCATTCATCGTCAAAGCGCGGACTCAATTGATGCGCGATTTTGGCTCTACTGCATCGCCATTTTCGGCCTTCTTGTTAGGTAACGGACTGCAAACTCTTTCGCTCAGAATGCAACGTCATTATGAAAACGCCCTTCAAATCGCGACAGTTTTAGAGCGGCATCAGCAAGTTGCCAGCGTAAATTTTCCAGCGTTACCAGGCAACCGCTATCATAAACTAGCTCAACAAATTTTGCCCAACGGATGTTCGGGCGTGCTGTCTTTCATTGTCAAAGGCGCCAATCCGGAAGCTGAAAGAGCCAACGCTGGCCGAGTAATCAACGCATTAAAATTGATCAACATTGAAGTAAACGTCGCCGAAATCCGTTCCTGTATGCTGCATCCAGCGACGAGCACTCATCGCCAAATGTCCATTGAAGAATTGCAATTAGCTGGTATCGAACCTGGACTTTTGCGGCTGAGCGTGGGATTGGAAGATGTGGCAGACATTCAAGCGGACTTGCTGCAAGCTTTAGCAGTTTTAGAGTAACCATGCCGATTCGTTTACCAGCCGATTTTCCCAGCGCGGAGAAATTGAACCAAGAAGGTGTTTTCACTCACACTTATGAGCGTGCTTTTAGCCAAGAAATTCGCCCACTCAAAATCGCGTTGCTCAATTTAATGCCCACCAAAATCGATACTGAAGTGCAACTTTTACGCCTGCTGTCGCTTTCCTCTATCCAAATTGAGCCGCTATTTCTCAAGACCAGCAGCCATCAGACTAAATACGGTGCCGAACATTTGGATAAATTTTATGTGGATTTTCCCAGCATCAGTAACCAACGCTTCGACGCCATCATTATTACCGGCGCGCCCTTAGAACAGTTGGACTTTGAACAAGTTGACTATTGGGATGAATTGGTCGAAGTTGTACATTGGGCTAACGACAATGTGTTCGCCGAGCTATTTATCTGCTGGGGTGCGCAAGCTGGGCTCTATATCGATTTTGGCATCCAAAAAACCATGCTGGAACAAAAGTTATTCGGAGTTTTCGATTATACCACCAGCGGACAACATCGTTTGACTCGCGGATTCGATGATGTCATTCGGATTCCACAATCGCGCTTTTCTGAACTCAACCACTCCGATTTAGCCAAAGTAATTGCCAGCGGAAAATTGATACCGCTATTGACCGACACCCACGGAACGCCCAACATTATCACCACCCCACACACCCACAAAACCTACCTACTGGGTCATCTAGAATACGACCGCGAAACCTTGGACATTGAATACCGCCGAGATTTGGCTCACGCAAAAAATAGTCAGTATTCAGTA
>JAITFB010000034.1 GCA_031281695.1 Candidatus Servula neotermitis | reverse complement strand
AATTTATCAATCATTTCCACATCGCCAAAGTAAACGCCCGCCTTTTCCAAAGCTGGCCTTCCATTGGGAAACTTATCTTCGATGACTAGATATTCAGTCGCTTCAGCGTTCACAAAAGTGGCTAAATTCACACCTCGAGGAGATGGAACTAATTGATAATCTTCATAACCGGATTTTTCTAACTCGTGAGCCACGTCCGGATCAGGATTGGGGGTAATTTTATCAATCACGGTGATGGGGAAACTGATGGTGGATTCGGAATTTAGATAATCCAAAAACTTCGGATCAGCATAGCCTTTTTCCACCCAGGCCGAGGCAATATCCCAAATGCTTTGTTTTAGGACTTCGCCGTTATGCGAAAAGTTATCAGTCGAGACTAACGCCAAAGGATATTGACCAGCTTGCCAGCGCTCAAACAGCCCCATAGTTACATAACCCATCGCGGATTGAACTGTTTCGGGGCCTGAGTCGCGATCGCTTTGAATCATCGGAAGATAATTCCCGTCCAAATCAGTCAAAGCATAACCTTTCTCAGTGATAGTGAAAGTGACTAATTGTAAACTTGGGGCTCGAAATATTTCTTTCAACCTAGCCAAATCCGTAGGATCTCGTTTAGCCACAGTCAAAGCTTCCGTTACTGTGACAATTAATTTTTTTTCAGTCCCTTGAGGTTCCAAAGTTACTGAAAGAGTTCGGTTTTTAAAGGGTCGATAGATTTTTAAAACTAAATCTTCGGAAAATGTATCAACATCAATAATGCCTTGGTCAGTTAAACCTTGCTCAATTAATCTTTGCATAATGTCCGCATGGGTCACTCGAAAAATATTTCCGCCGCCAAAATGCAACCAAACCGGCGCATTATGAGTCGGTTGATACAATTCAGCTTGCGCGAAATTAGGAACTTTGATTCCAGAGGCCTGGAACGCTTGACGTTGGACAGGGTCCATGTAGTCATCGGTAATTTTTACCATTTTTTTCTCCTTTATTGGTTGGGACAATGGAACGCGTCCCATAATCCCAAAAGATATTCAATGCCTAAAGCTCGGTCGTACAAACCGTAGCCTGGTCGCGGTTTACGCGTAGTATTTTCATCCCAAAGTTGGCGACCGTGATCTGGGCGAATGTAGCCCGAATAATTATGTTCGGCAAACACTTTCATAATTCCAACAGTGTCCACATCCCCTTCGCAAGCTCGATGCCCAACTTCAGTAAAACTCCAATCATCGTAATGCTTAATATTGCGCACATGAGAAAAAACAATCCGGTCAATAAAACTAGCTACAGCGTCCACGGGTTGATTATGAGGATTGGCGGAAAATGAGCCCAAACACAAAGTCAAACCATTATAAGGGCTGGGATTTAGCGATAAAACCCGCGCTAAACCTTCTTTGGTCGAAACTACGCGCGGCCACCCAAAAATATCAAACGGCGGATCGTCAGGATGCACTCCTAATTTCACATCATATTTTTCGCAAGTTGGGATCACTGCGTCCAAAAAATACTTATAATTAACGTACATATCTTCGTGTGTTACGCCTCGATACGCTTCGACTAGCTCTTGGAAATTTTGCAAACGCTCCGGCTCCCACCCTGGCAAAGTGAATCCGCCAGAATTTTTTATCATACTTTCAATCATGCGCTCAGGTCCAGTTTGACTCATTTCTTGAACCACTTTTGCATTATAAGCCATAGCGGTCGAACCGTCAGGTAAAGGATGAAACATCTCCGTACGTAACCAATCGAAGACTGGCATAAAATTATAACAAATAACTTTAACGCCGGCCTGACCCAAACGTTCAATAGTCGTAATATAATTTTCGATCGCGAGATCGCGAGGTAAATTTTGGATGGTCTTGCCTAACTTAATCGACTCATGAACGTTGACCGATTCAACGACTTCAGCATCTAAAGCTTTAGATAATCCTGGAGGAACTTGGCGAATTTCGGCAATCGCAGCATCTATTTCAGCCTTTTCCCAAACTTCACCAGCGATTTTATGGTGCAAACTCCAAACTATAGTCTCGACTCCAGGGATCTGCCTGATTTCACTGAGCGAAACTGTGTCATTTCCCTCGCCAAACCATCTAAAAGCCATTTTCATAGGTTCAACCTTCCTCTTTCATCGCACAACTCGTGCAGTCGCGTTTTTCATAAGCGATTCAATCTCAGCTAGAGAGGCCATGGAAGTGTCTCCTGGAGTGGTCATAGCCAAAGCTCCGCTGGCAGCGCCATAATCCACAGCTGTTTGGATATTTTGGGTCTGCATCAGTCCGTAAATTAAACCCGACGCAAAACTGTCTCCGCCGCCGACTCGGTCCAAAATTTCCAAATTAGGTCGTTCAATTGAACTAACTAAACCTTGAGTTTTACTCCAAGCCAAAGCACTCCAATCGTTAATCGAGGCCGATTTTACGTTTCTTAAAGTGGTTGCGATTACTTTCAAATTGGGAAATTGTTCAGCAGCCTGCTGGATAATGGAATGGTAAGTTGATGTATGAATTTCTTGAAGGTTGGCGTCATATCCTTCAGCTTCAATGCCTAAGCTGGCGGTAAAATCTTCTTCATTTCCGATTAAAACGTCAACATATTGCGCCAAAGCTCGGTTGACCTCTCTGGCTTTAGCTAATCCACCATTGCTTTTCCAAAGGCTAGGGCGATAATTCAAATCGTAAGAAATATAAGCACCATTGGCTTTGGCGATTCTCATGACTTCAACTGCGCATGTCTGAGTGACAGGAGACAAAGAAGCGTAAATTCCACCAGTATGCAACCATTTCACGCCGTCCTTTTCAAACAATGCCTGCAAATCCATTTGGTCGCTGGTCAATTGGCTAATAGCAGTATGAGCGCGATCGGAAACGCCTAAAGCTCCGCGCATGCCAAATCCTCTTTCAGTGAAATTCAAACCATTGCGCACATCTTTGCCGATGCCATCGTAAGGCATCCAAGTAATATATTGGCTAGAAACCCCAGCGGCTTGAATCAAATACTTCAACAATTCGCCCAAAGCGTTATCAGCGAAAGCTGTAATCACGGCGCTGGACAATCCAAATACCGCCGACATATTACGCGCTACGTTATACTCTCCCCCGCCTTCATAAACTTCAAAACTGTGCGCTCGCTTAATTCGGGTATCTCCTGGATCGAAGCGCAACATCACCTCGCCTAAAGCCACTAAATCGAACTTAGCCGATTGATTCAAATCAAAAAGCGTTTCACTCATTACTATTAACTAATTCCGAATTTTTAACGATAGCAATCGCTTCGCGGGTGAGCTGAGTGATGGTTTCGAACTGGTGGTCTTGAATCAGCTTAGAAGTCGCCATCCAACTTCCGCCAATAGCTTTTACGTTAGGCAAATTTAGGTATTGCGATAAATTATCAGCGTTGACGCCGCCAGTTGGAACAAATTGGACATTAGGAAAAGGCCCAGCCAAAGCTTTCAAAGCTGAAATCCCGCCGTAAACGTTGGCTGGGAAAAACTTCAAAATTTCTAAGCCTAAATCTAACGCGCCCATAATCTCGCTGGGGGTTACACATCCAGGGATAATTGGAATGCCAGCACTCTTAGCGAATTGAACAATGTCTAAACTGATTCCTGGGCTAACCAAGAATTTCGCGCCAGCAGCAATGGCTGTTTCAGCACTATCAACATCCGTAACCGTTCCAGCTCCGACAATTAATTCAGAGTTTGAACTGAGTTGGCGAATCGATTCCAAACCAGCTGGAGTTCGCAAAGTAATTTCAAGCACTGATTGACCGCCAGCTTGCAAAGCTTCAGCAGTAGAAACAGCGTCTTGAACATCATTGATTACAATGACTGGAATAATTTTAGAAGCAAACAAATCGTTAGACATTTTTCAAATCCCCTTTCAGATTCTCAAACATTGAAAAACTGCTTCGCATTATGATGACTCACATTTTCCACCAACGGACCAATCAAATTCAAAGCGTTAGGAATTTGACCGCGCGCTTCCAATTCGCCCAGCAATTCGCATAAAACTCGGCGGAAATATTCATGACGGGTATAACTTAGAAGCGAACGCGAGTCAGTCAACATGCCTACGAAATTGCCTAACAAAGTCCCTTCCATAAATTTGGTCAATTGTCGGCGCATCCCTTCACGAGTGTCATTGAACCACCAAGCTGAACCCAATTGGAATTTTTGAAATGCTCCAGCTCCTTTCAAGCCTTGAAGATGAGTGGCTCCGATAGCTAAAAGCGGAACGTAATCATTTTCATTCAAAGAATACAAAATAGTTCGAGGGACATAATCCTCTCCAGCTTGATCTCCTTCAATCTCCAAAGCATCAAAAAAGTTGGCGACATTTTGCGCGATATTCAAATCATTCAGAGCGTCATGACCAGTATTTATACCAGTCCTTTGGAAAGCCGGCGTATTCAAATTACGAAAAGCTGAAATATGCATTTGCATAACCCAATTCCTTTTAGCGTATTCTTTGGCCAAAAACTTTTGGATATAAGTATGGAATTGAGCAATTTGTTTGGAAGTCAGACGCTCTCCAGCCAATCGTTCTTGGAAAATCTCGTCAACTTCAGCAGCTGTAGCTGGAGCATAATAAAATACTTCCAGCCCATGATCCGAAATCGAAGCGCCAGCAGCTTGAAAATAATCCAAACGCTTAATTATGGCGCCTAAAAGATCGTCCAAATTCGCAATGGCAATCTCACTAACTTGAGACAATTTAGCTATATAGTCAATATAATCTTTCGTAAAAATATTGAAAAGCCGATCAGGCCGCCAAGCTGGAATCACTTTAAAAGCCTTTTCTTCTTCAGCCAGGGCTTTTTGAAAACGCAAATCATCGATTGGATCATCAGTCGTTACCACCACTTCCGTTTTGACTTGTTTCAAAATGTTGCGCGGCAGCAAGGCTTCAGTTTCCAAACTGGCTTGCATTTTATCCCAAATCGATTTAGCAGATTGGGAGGTCAATAAATC
>JAITFB010000022.1 GCA_031281695.1 Candidatus Servula neotermitis | reverse complement strand
TCTTCAAGTTTACTCAGCACAAGTGACAAAAATAGCGGTTTTAATGTGGAATCGGAAAAAAATTCTGAAAATAGGATCAAATTTTCGCAAACGCGAGCTTGTCCGAACGAACATCCTTTAGCGTTAGACGAGATTGAACCACGCACTTTTTCATTCAATGCTCCTTGGGGTGCCTGCCCAGATTGCGATGGGATCGGTTACAAAATGGAAGTTGACCGAGAGTTAATTGTGCCGGATCCCAGTCTGTCAATTAATGAAGGGGCAGTTGAGCCTTGGACTAAAATGAATTCGCGGATTCACGATTCCGAGATCACTTCTTTGTCTGATGATTTAGGTTTCAGTTTGGATACGCCCTTTAATAAATTGCCTAAGAAAATTCAAGACATTATATTATATGGTAAAGATTTTCGGATCAACGTGAGTTATCGTAATCGCTGGGGTCGGATTCGCGAATATACTTCAGGGTTCGAAGGCATAATCAAACAGATGCAAAGACGTTACGAGCAAACTGATCCTGGAAGTTGGTCCAAGCAGTATTATGAACAATATATGCGTGAAATTAAATGTTTTACTTGTCATGGTCAACGTTTGAAACCTGAAGTTTTGGCGGTCAAAGTGGGCGGAAAATCGATTGCGGAAGTTTGCGAATTATCAGTCGATAAATGTTTAGAGTTTTTTGCCAAAGTAAAATTGACTAAGACCGAAGCCAGGATCGTCACGGAAGTTTTGAAAGAGATTCGGGAGCGTTTGCAGTTTATGCTGAATGTGGGTTTGAATTATTTGGACTTACAGCGTCCAGCCAAAACCCTTTCCGGAGGCGAAGCGCAACGAATTCGGTTAGCTACTCAAATCGGCTCAGGCTTAATGGGCGTATTATATGTTTTGGATGAGCCGTCCATCGGTTTGCATCAACGAGACAATCAGAAATTGATCGCCACTTTAAAAGAACTGCGCGATAAAGGTAACACACTAATTGTGGTGGAACACGATCAAGAAACTATTGAGTCATCGGATTTTTTGGTGGATATTGGACCGCTGGCTGGAGATTCTGGTGGAGAAATTGTTTATGCTGGTCCCACTAAACGCATCAAATCCGCAAAAAATTCTCTGACTGCTCAATATTTGACTGGAAAAAAGCGGATTGAAACGCCAATTCGACGCCGGAAACCTAAGGGTAAACCAATCCATGTAGTTGGAGCGCGGGAAAACAATCTGAAAGATATTGATGTAAATTTTCCTAAAGGGGTGTTTACTTGTGTGACCGGAGTGAGCGGCAGTGGGAAATCCAGTTTGGTCAATTCGATTTTGCATTATGCTTTGGCTAATAAATTGAACCGGGCTCGCTTGGTTCCAGGACACCATAGGCGGATTGAAAATATTGATGATTTAGATAAAGTAATTCACGTAGATCAAGGTCCGATCGGTCGGAGTCCGCGATCGAATCCAGCGACTTATACCGGAGTTTGGGATAAAATTCGAGCGTTATTCGCCGAGACTCGGGACGCTAAAGAGCGCGGATATAAGGTTGGACGTTTTAGTTTTAATGTGCACGGCGGTCGTTGCGAAGGGTGTTCAGGCGATGGAACTATTAAAATTGAAATGAATTTCTTACCAGACGTTTATGTAGACTGCGAAGTCTGTCACGGTAAACGTTATAACCGCGAAACGCTGGAAGTGAAATATAAAGGTAAAAATGTTTCGGATATTTTGGAGATGCCAATTGACAAGGCAGCGGAATTTTTTCATGATATTCCAGCGATTGCGCGGTATTTGAACACTTTAGTTGACGTAGGCTTGGGTTATGTAAAAATGGGTCAAATGGCGCCGACTTTATCCGGCGGAGAGTCTCAAAGGGTTAAATTGGCCACTGAATTACATAAACGTTCGACTGGAAAAACTGTTTACATTTTAGATGAGCCTACCACTGGTTTGCATTTTGAGGACATTAAAAAGTTGCTGGGAATTTTGCAAGGCTTGGTGGATTTGGGTAACACTGTAATTGTAATTGAACACAATTTGGATGTGATTAAATCCGCTGATTGGATTATTGATTTAGGTCCCGAAGGGGGAGACGGCGGCGGGGAGATCGTGGCTGAAGGAACTCCCGAACAAGTTGCGAAAGTTAAAACTTCTTATACGGGAGAGTATTTGAAGCGGATGTTTGAAAGTGGAGAATGAAATTTTGGCGATTAATTTTCCCGGCTTAGAAATGAAATTTAGTTCGGCTCATCTTCTTAGAGCTTTTTATTCGGACAACCAGATCAAACTGTTGAGGAAGGAAGGCTGAGATCTGATAGGCAGACGTATTAACGCCGGTTCTCCCATTGTTAGAAATTTTTACATTCGGTTTTTTGTCCAGCCCAATTAATTTCTAATTTTTTCGAAACTAGCAATCAATCAGTCGATTCAATTTGGTTATTCAAAATCATTGCTCTAAACTTAATCTTATGAAGAGGTCCTGCGTCAGTAAGCGGTTTAGGAGTCGATTAAAAACTGGTCTCTCTCTCTCTCTCTCTCTCTCTCTCTCTCTCTCTCTTCTGCTCTCTTTGACAATAAGCGGTTTAGTTTCGATTCAATTCGCTAATCCAGCTCGAGCAGCCAGACTTTGTAATCAGGGTTATATAAACTATTTCTCTGGCGATGGCAGTTCAGGCAATCCTTATCAGATCAATAATGGCGCTGATCTTGATTGTATGCGTCAATTAGTCAACGATGGCTGGTATGATGCTAATGGTAACGATTATTATTATCAAAGATACTGGAAATTAAATGGGGTGATTGATATCTCAAGTTATGGAGATGATCAAGGTTGGATTCCTATAGGTACAGATGATGACATAGGCACAGATGATGGGTATTATTTTTCCGGAACGGTTATGGGGCCAGCTGTAATTACGGGGATGTCAATGAATCGTACAGATCGGCAATATGTGGGGCTTTTCGGGTATTTGGATGACGAACCTTCAACTTTTCGCGATTTGGCTTTAGTCGGTGGCTCGATTACAGTGGATTATGATCCTCATGGCGATGAGGGTCCTTACGCAGCTGCTTTATTTGGCGGAAACTATGGAACAACTAGTGTAACTGTTGAGCGAGTCTATAGCGATTGGGATGTTCAGACAAGTTTTATGGGAGTCGCTGGAGGCATCGGCGGTAGTTTTTATGAACCTGGTTACGGAGCCAATTATTCTCAACTTATAGGTCAAGGTGACATTGTTTCTCTTCGACCTGACCTCAATTCCTATCCCACCTCAGGCGCTGGTGGGTTAATTATTGATGGAACCAATCACGTGAGCAATTCCGTTTATTTAGGGCGTTCTTTGTCGATGGGAAGTGCTACGAGTTATGCTTCTCTCGCCGCTATTCAAGCGGTCACTACAGAGACGGCGTTCTATCTTTTGTCTTCTGGGGAGTACACAGAACCTTGGAACTCTTCGATTTCCAATGTGTATCGCTGGAACGGTGCTTCCTTCGGCGAAAATCCTTATGCGCCTTTCACTGATGGCGGCGAGGATAATAAGCAGGGTACTGGAGTTAGTTGTGATCGTTTCGCTGATCCCTCTTGGTGGACTAATACAGCTGGATTTGATGCGAATTATTGGGATTTCAGTTATGTCAGTCAAGGTTATGTGCCAATTTTGAAAGGTTTAACTTCTGATGGTGTGGCTAAAATGAAGCAGCCTTTTCAATGTATGACCACTTTGAAGTCTGCCCAAAACGGATCTCTTACAGCTAAGGACACAAGTAGTTTGCCTGTAGTGCCAGTGAGCGGCAGCAGTGATTCAGTGCAATATTTTACCCCAGCCAGTCTGAGTTTTGCCCGTTCTTATGACGCGGCAGCAAGTAGCACTAGTTATATGTTGAAAGAACTTGGCATTTATTATCCGACTGCCCAAAGTGCTTCCAATTACGCTGTAATTACTCAGTCCTATTATAATGCTGGCAGTCCCTATGTTTATCAGTGGGACTCGACTGCCACCACTCCCATTATTTGCGATTGTGCTTTACAAGCCAGTTTTGCGTCTCGTTTCTATACCATCGCTTATAATTCTAACGGTGGTGGCGGAGCTTTGCCGCCGTCTCAGACAGGGACCTTTGGCGTTCCGGTCACACTTGCTAATGATGCTGAAACTTTGACTCGCGTGGGTTATGAATTGGATGGCTGGGCAACGAGTGCCGATGGCCCAGTAGCTTATCAACTAGGAGAAACTTTGTCGAGCGTGCCTCACGCGGATGGAGCAACTGTGACCTTATACGCGCATTGGCATCAAGTCAATTATACTGTACATTTTGACGTTAATGGCGGAATAGGATGCGCGTTAGCCGACCAACTTGAACCTTATAATCAGAGTTTTGCGCTGCC
>JAITFB010000016.1 GCA_031281695.1 Candidatus Servula neotermitis | reverse complement strand
TCGAGCGAGCCAGCGTTGACTCCGATGCGTAAGGAGACTTGGTTGGCTTTGGCAGCGTCGATAATTTTGGGAGCGTTTTCGGAGAAGTTGCGAATATTTCCAGGATTGACTCGGACGCCTCCGCAGCCGGCTTCAATAGCTCGGAGTACGAATTGAGGTTGAAAATGGATATCTGCCACGACTGGAACAGGGGAGCGTTCAACGATGGCTGGAAGAGCTTCGACGTCTTTTTGCTGGGGGACTCCTACTCGAATGATGTCGCATCCAGCGATGGCCAATTCGCTGATTTGGATAACGGTCGCGTCAACATCGTGGGTTTTGCTGGTAGTCATAGATTGAATGGAAATGGGAGCGTCGCCGCCGACCGCCACTGATCCAACTTGAATGGCGTGGGTTTTACGTCGAGATTTGAATAAACGAACCGTCACTAATTCAGTTTAATGTAAACTAAGAAGTGTCAGGCGGGAATAATTTGACCTCCCTTTTTTCCGGTTATTCGGATACCGCCTGATTTTGGGCGATTAGCGCAGCTGGTTAGCGCACTTCGTTTACACCGAAGGGGTCAGCGGTTCGAATCCGTTATCGCCCACCACCAGCAAAGCTGGGAGTGATTAGTTATTAGTGATTAGTGTCAGTTATCAGTTATCAGTTCTGATTGTTGTGGTGAAGGAGTTCGCGCATTTGCTCTTAGATTTCATAGGGGATTGGTAACAGCTAAACTGAAATTATGCTGACTCCTGGCCAGACTCCCATTAATAAAATTCGCAACTTTTGTATCATTGCACATATTGACCACGGCAAATCTACTTTAGCTGACCGAATTTTAGCTCTGAGCGGAGTGCTTTCGGAAAGACAAATGCGTGATCAGTATTTAGACCGAATGGATATTGAACGGGAACGCGGTATAACCATCAAATCTCAAGCAGTGCGATTGCCTTGGACTGTAGCTGGTTCTGAATACGTTTTGAATATGATCGACACTCCTGGGCACGTGGATTTTACTTATGAAGTCAGTCGTTCGATCTCCGCTTGCGAGAGTTGCATATTGTTAGTTGATGCGGCTCAAGGTATCCAAGCCCAAACTTTAGCCAACTTGTATATTGCTATCGAGAATAATTTGACCATCATTCCAGTCTTAAATAAAATCGATTTGCCTCAAGCTGATATCCCAAGTGCCACTCAAGAACTCTCTCAATTAGTAGGAGTCCCAGCCCCAGAGGTGTTACAAGTATCGGCTAAAACTGGCGTTGGAGTCCGTGAACTACTGGATACTATTGTCCAAAAAACCCCAACACCTCAAATTTTGACAACTATGCCGAGTAAACTTGAGAAACTGAACTCTCCACTGCCGAGTTCAGCTGAGCGAAGCGAGGGCTCATCTACCAATCCACCAAGCCACTTAATTAAGGGGGAAAATGCGTCTAGCTCAAGGTCATCCAACCCCAAATCTTCATTTGATTCAGAATCATTTACTCCTCCAGTCCATATTGCCTCCACACCAGCTCGTGCCTTGATTTTCGATAGTATTTTTGATTCTTTTCGAGGCGTGATTACTTACATTAGATTATTCAGCGGCAGTATCAGTCATCGAGACAAAATTATGATGATGTCCAATAAAGCTACTCATAATTTATTAGAGCTTGGCGTGATAAGTCCTGAACCAATCCCAGCCGAAAAGCTACAAGCCGGAGAAGTGGGCTATATCATTACTGGAGTCAAAGATGTGGCGTTATCGAAAGTAGGCGACACTATAACTTTGGCCAAAATGCCAGCTAGCGAGGCTTTACCAGGCTTTCAAGATCCCAAACCGATGGTGTATTCTGGATTGTATCCTATCGACGCTGATGATTATCCGATTTTGCGAGACGCTTTAGGCAAATTGAAACTAAATGACGCAGCTTTACATTATGAGCCTGAAACTTCGGTCGCTTTAGGATTTGGTTATCGCTTAGGTCTTTTAGGTTTATTGCATTTAGAAATCGTTCGGGAACGTTTAGAGCGCGAATTTAATTTAGCTTTAATTTCCACCAGCCCTAACGTTGAATATCAAGTTACTCCTGAAAACCATCGCACAATTTCTGTCACCAACCCTTCTGAGTTCCCTGAGGGAAAGATTTTAGATGTGCAAGAACCCATGGTGAAGGCTACTATCATCACTCCGTCCGAATACATTGGCCCGATTATGGAGCTTTGCCAAGCTCGCCGAGGAGTGTTAGAAAAAATGGAATATTTATCCCCAGTTCGAGTTCAATTACTTTATCAATTACCTTTGGCTGAAATTATTTTTGATTTTTTCGATGCTTTGAAATCTCGATCTAAAGGTTTTGCTTCGTTGGATTATGAGCCCTGGGGATTACAAAGCGCAGATTTAGTAAAAGTAGATATATTATTGCAAGGCGAAGCTGTCGATGCGTTTTCGGCGATTGTACATAAAGATGAAGCTTATGCGTATGGTGTCAAGCTGGTGGAAAAATTGAAAAGTTTGATTCCGCGTCAACTTTTTGAAATTCCAGTTCAAGCGGCGGTTGGTTCGAGGATTATAGCGCGCGAAACTATTCGAGCTCAAAAGAAAGATGTTTTAGCTAAATGTTATGGCGGTGATGTGACCCGTAAGCGCAAACTGCTGGAAAAACAAAAAGCTGGAAAAAAACGTATGAAAACTATCGGTCGAGTAGATATTCCCCAAGAAGCGTTTATTGCGGCACTCTCTACGGGAGATTAGCGTCCAAAAACAAACACTTTACGCGCAAGCTCCAGCACTGACCAGTTCTTACAGAACTAATTCCTATTTCCTAATCCCTAGTCTGCCAGCCTAATTCCTAATGCCCCTTCTTCCCGCCAACAGCTCTTGCAGTGACGGTAATCTCACAGAACTAATTCCTAACCCCTAGCCAGCCAAAAGAAATCCCAAACTACGTTTTTTGGCATTTGCTTGTAATTAATTTGGTTTTGACTTTGTAAAACCGTTAGACTGATTTCAATAAAGAAAAGGAGACAAAATGTTCAAAAAAGCATTTGCAACACTCTCAGCACTCACCCTGATTGTCGGATTGTCAGCTTGTTCAAACGAGACTGATTCCGGCAGTGGCACGGATTCAGCTAGCCCTGAACCAAGTTCTAGTACCGATACTAGCGCGGCGGAGACTGTATATAAAATCACTTCCGATTCGGTCTATGCACCGTTCGAATTTGAAGAATCCGGTAGTTATGTCGGAATCGATATCGAAATTTTAGCTAAAATTGCTGAAATCGAAGGTTTCAAATACGAAATGACTAACCCAGGTTTCGACGCTGCTATCCAAGCGGTAGCCGCTGGACAAGCTGATGGCGTTATCGCGGGTATGTCGATTACCGAACCCAGAAAAGACACTTATGACTTTTCCGACCCGTATTACAATGCCGGTATTACCATCGGTATGAAAAAAGGTAGCGAAGGATCGGTCACGGCTTACGGTGATTTGAAAGACAAAAAAATCGGAGCTAAAATTGCGACCACTAGCGAAAGTTGGTGCGAAGAGAATAAGGCCACCTACGGGTTCGCCGAATGCGTTGGCTTCGAAGATGGCGTTCCAATGTACGATTCGTTGGAAAACGGTGGCATCGATGCGTTGTTAGACGATTCGCCTATCATTGGCTATGCGATTTCCCAAGGTCGAGAATTAGTTATGCCTATCGACTCTATTGAGGCTGTGGCTGGGTTGGGTTTTGCAGTCAAAAGAGGCGAAAATGCTGATCTCTTGACTAAGTTCAATTCAGGACTAGCCAAAATTAAAGCCGATGGTTCATATTTGGAAATTCTCAAGAAGTACAATGCTGAATCGGGAGCGGTCGATTAAATAATTGACTGAAGGTCATTTAGGGCGTGCGGGTTCATAGTCGTGCGCCCTATTAGATATTTAAGTCTCTTTTTTGAGACATAACGGTT
>JAITFB010000013.1 GCA_031281695.1 Candidatus Servula neotermitis | reverse complement strand
ACCAGCAAATTGAGGATTTTTACCGCGCTATACCTTTTGATGTGGTGAACGATGCTTCCGACCGCGGAGAGGATTGGGACACTCTAATTGATGGCTACCGAGGGAAAGTCGATGATCTTTATATTGAGATGGGACATTTTTACGGGAAAAATTATGGTGTATCACTCTGGGGAACTGTACCAGGCATTGAAGAGTTAATTCGCGACCTAAAAAAAGTGGGGACTGAAGTTTATATACTCTCTAATTGGTCGCCTGGATTTTGGGATACCGTCTCGCCCAGAGCGCCAATTGTCCAAGAATTCGATGGCTCAGTCATTAGCAGTCAAATTGGCATGGTCAAGCCTGACCCGCGTATTTATCAACACGCTATGGATAAATTCAATCTCCAAGAACCCAGCCAAATCGTTTTTGCTGACGATCGGGAAGTAAATGTTGAAGCTGCTCAAAAACTGGGCTGGCACGGACACATTTTTCGCCAGACCGACCAATTTCGCCAATATTTACGAAGTTTAGGCGTGTCAGTTTAACTGCCATAATTCATGCAGTTGTAACTTATTCCAGCATCAGCCATCAGACCCATTTTCAGAGTTATGGAGTTTCGCTTAAACTAAATGCAGCCGATGTGGCGAAATGGTAGACGCGCATGCTTCAGGTGCATGTGAACCTAGTTCATGGGGGTTCAAGTCCCCCCATCGGCACTAACTCACAGTTCGGAGTTCATCCCAATGAGTAGTGCAGCGCGGAGAAAGCATACGGCGAGTCATGTTCCAAGAAGGGCGCTCTTTCAGTCCGCCTAAACCAATCCCAATGGAGGCTTCGCCAAAGCGCTGAGTAATATGGTCCAAAGTTTCGCTCACGTGTTCTTGGTCCAATTCAGGACGGAATAAAGGTAAGACATTGATAGCCATTTTTATAGGAACCAAATCAGTCAAAACTAAACCGGCCCGATTATACCAAGCTCCTTCTTCAAACACCCGGTCTAAAATTTGGCAAGCGGTTTTGGCTAACACCATGGGCGAAGCTGTTCCATTAGGGATACGAACAGTTTCGAAAAATGAGCGATGAAAACGAGCGTTGGCAAATTGGGAGGTGGAACCAAAAACTGTGATTTGCTTCGCCACCGATTCTTGACCTCGCAAACGGGTACAAATTTTTTGAGCGTAAATCGACATCACTTGTTTCATTTCATTGAGAGTTTTAATCGGTTTAGAAAACATCCGCGAATAAATCATGGACTGACGATCCTTATGCTCCACCACCAAATCGTAACATTTCACCCCATTCAATTCCGAAATTGTGCGCTCCAAATTGACGTTCAAAATGGATCGACCTTGTTTAGGGAGCGCAACTTTCAAATCATAAGCGGTATCAATGCCGTATTGCGGTAAAGTCTTGGAGAGCGCGCGCCCAACTCCCCAAACTTCTCCCACTGGCATTTCTCGCAACAAATCATCTAAAGTAAACTCTGTAGCCTGAAGTTGGTCAATTGTACAAACTGAACGAAAACGGGGATCATCTTTAGCGCGATGGTTCAAGGCTTTAGCTAACGTTTTAGTCGGAGCAATGGCAACGCTAACTGGCAAACCTATGGTTTTTCTAATATCATCGCGGATAAATTTCGCGAAATCATGCGCTGTATAAAAACGTTGATTTTCCCCTAAATCTGGCACACCTAAAAAACATTCATCAATTGAATATACTTCCTGCCACAAACATATTCGGGCTAGTCTGGACATCATGCGATTGGATAAATCGCCGTACAATTCATAATTGGAGCTACGAGCCACTACTCCTAAGCGCTTAGCATCGTCTTTGAGTTGAAACCAAGGGGCCCCCATAGCGATGCCCAACATTTTGGCTTCTCGAGATCGCGCGATTACACAACCGTCGTTATTAGACAAGACTACCACCGGCCGGTTTTCTAAATTGGGGTTAAACACTCTTTCGCAACTGGCATAAAAACTGTTCGCGTCCACTAAAGAGAGCAAGGACTCATGCGCCGTATTGCTAGCGTTCGTGTCGCCAGCAGCAGTAGTAGGGGTAGGTAGCAGATGGCAGATGGCAGATGGCAGAGAAGATTCAAAAGTTTCGGCGCGGGAGTTATCGTCGTCGATTGTGATGCTGGTGTCAGTAGCGGTCGTGGTGGTGGCGCACCTCGCGTCAGTAGCAGAAGTGGTGCCACTGGTGGTGCTGGTGGTGGAAATATCTGCAGCGTTAGTAGCGTCAGCGCCTGAGAATTGGCTGACGAAACTGGCGGAATCAAGTGAAGTGTTCATTTAGGAGTATGTAATGTTTTAGTCACCACCCCCCAAATTTTCAATTCGGTCAACTCGGCCACTCTATAAGGAGGGTATTTAGGATTAGCTGCGATCAGCAATGCAACAGTGTTTGACCCTCGTTTTTCCAACAACAAACGCCGGACAGTGAATTGATCGTCCACCACAGCCACGACAATATCATTGGAACTTGGATCCAAAGAACGATCGACTAAAATTTCGTCTCCGGAGAAAATGCCCACGCCATTCATAGCGTCTCCGCGCATTCTCAACAGATAAGTTGAAGTAGGGTCTTTGATCAAATGTTCATTCAAATCGATCCGAACGGACGCATAATCTTGAGCTGGGCTAGGCCAACCCGCTGGAATTTCGGCAGTTTCGACATTGGCAATAGATTGCGGATGCATAATTTAATTTTACTAGCTAATCATTTTAGACAAGGGAGATCAACTGGATAAAATCCTCCATACACTATTCGCGATACTACCCCCAAACCCCTGACTCATTTCATCAGTATCTTCTAAACTGAATGGATTAAGCTAAAAGCCGCTGATTTCAAATTATTTAAAAAAACTCTCCTCTCCTATCTAAGAATCCCAAAGTTTGTTATACTGAAAATAATGGACGATGAAATAACTGTAGTTTCAACCGATGGCTCTTGTCTTGACGCAACTAATGGTCCTACGGGTTGGGCCTGGGTTAACCACAACCTAAATCGAATGAGCGGCGGCCATAAATTTGGAACTAATCAAGTTGGCGAACTTTGCGCAGTTCTAGAAGCTCTCCGATCTCATCATGACGATTTAAAATTAGTTATTGAAACTGACTCGGAGTACGCTATTCACTCGTCAACTGATTGGCTCGAAAATTGGAAAAGTAAATCCCGTCCTTGGACTAACGCAGAAGGTAAAGTTATTGCTAACTTACCAATCATTCAAGCCATTGACTATGAACTATCGCATCGCCCTGGGCAAGTCGCGTTCCGATGGATTAAAGGCCATAGCGGAAACGAGTTCAACGAAATCGCCGACAAGATGGCTCAAAACGCTGCCCGATCTTGGCAACAAAACAAAGTCGGTACGGGGAAACTCCCTGACGAAGCATATAAAGTCAACAGCGTGAGATTCGGAGGGGAGACAGACCCCGCCTTTTCATATCAAACTTTGTTCTAAAAACTCCGTTTCAAAGGTTATTAACGAAACAAGCCTGTTGCTATAACTCTAGGATGCTTCAGTCGCCGATTTATTTGTCTTTGAACCTGACTTGGTGGCTTTTTTTGCGACCGGATTTTGGGGCGGAGTGACTTTAACTTCAACTTTAGGAATTCCTAACTTGTCAAAAGCTTCAGTTACTTGAACAATTCCTTGGTTGGCAGTTACTTTGATCTGTTCAACCGTACGGTTAACCAAAGGGGTGATATTCTCATCCACATATGGTTTCAACTGTTCATTATAGGTCTCAGTCGCTTGACGCACTCGATCGTTTGTCCAACTTGCGACTGGTTCAGGAATCCGTTTTTGTACAGTTTCCCAATTTTTTGCAATTAAATAAGTGCCGACTCCGACACCTAGGGCGAAAAAAAATAATTTTTTCATTCAACCTCCTCAACTATTTCGACTTCATCTAAGTCGACTTTTACTTTGGGTTTATCGTTCGTGAAAAATTTCATAAATTTTTTCACGTTAACGTTTTTAAACAATTTGGCTGGTTTCAAAACGTATGTTTCTACGGTTCCAACCATATTTTGAACTTTGTTGGCGACATCATCGGCCTTTTTGGATATACGGATAAGGATACTAACTAAAACGCAAATTAGAATCAGCAACACTACAATCACTATAGTATTAATGATACTGGAAATAATAACAGCTATTTCCCAACCGCTCATATTTCCTCCATTTTCACAGTTTACCTCGCGTAATACTCAACTACAAATTGTTCATTCACAACAATGGGGACTTCTTTGCGCAAAGGCGGTCGTACTAATTTAGCGATCAGCTTTTCAATTTGTACATCTAGATATTCAGGCGTCTTGCCCAAAGCATCTTGATGGCTGCCTAAGGCTGCTACTTGGAACTGTTTAGAAATCTGAGAAGTCGGCTTAATTTGAATAGTTTGACCTGGCTTGACTGAAGCTCCAGGGCGATCTAATATTTTTCCATCGACCATGATGTGACGGTGAACAACTGCTTGTCTCGCTTGCAAAATAGTCCGTGCGAATCCCGCCCGCATCACTATTGAATCCAAACGCGACTCTAATTTTTCAACCATCACCTCGCCAGTCAACCCTGAAAGTCGACGCGCTCCCTCATATACTTTTCTCAATTGTTTCTCTCTTAACGCATAATACGCACGTAAACGCTGTTTCTCTTTTAGACGCAAAGCGTAATCGGAATCCGCCCTTTTCCGAGCGCCGCCATGTTCCCCAGGGGGATAAACGTTTTTATTACGGGCTTTACGCTTGTCGAAATATTTTTTCGCTTTGGGAGTCAAAGCCACGCCTAACGCACGCGAAAGCCTGACTTGACGCCGAGATTTAGTTACACTACTCATATATTGTCAGTTTATACATAAATAATCTACAGTGTTAATCGATTCGGCTAATAAATAAAATATCTACAATTTTGCTTGACAGCTCACCTTTTTTTATTTAAACTGGAATAGAATCAGAGGTCAAATATAGAAGGAGGTTTTTTGATTCACAGTCGCAGAGCAGGGGAAAGCGAACCTAAAGTAGGTTTCCCCATTATTTATCCCATATTAATTATTTCGGCTTTGGCGGTGGCTTTTTTTAGCTTACCGTTCTCGCCATTATACAATGAGCCGTTTAATCCTGACGTTTCGTTCTACATGACCGTCGGTAAAGGATGGCTGGAAAATGTTGTACCCTATCGGGACATTTTAGATCCCAAAGGTCCAGTAATTTTCATAATTTTCGGAATTTTACAATTCTTAAGCGCTAACAGTTTTTGGTTAGTGTTCCTTATGATGGTCGGTGTTTATTTCATCACTGGCTTATTCCTCTATAAAATCGCTAACCTTTGGTATTCGCGCAAAGTCGCGTTGGTCATTAGTATCTTTGCTTTAGCTTTCTTGGTTTCTTTGCCTTGGGCGACTAATCAACGAGCTTCTTTATCAGCCGAAATGATCTTCAGTCTATTGATGTTCATTCCGATTTATTATTGGCTAAAACAAAACATTTGTAATCAACCAGTAGGAAGACATCAAAATTTCTTAGGAGGCGTAATAATCGCTTTGAGTTTTTGGACTAAATTTTCGGTTTTAATCCCATGGGGTTTGCTATTTATTACAACTCCGTTCATAGCCCTTTTCCAAAAAAATCGATCTAAAATCAAAATCTGGCTCAAAGATACCCTTTGGGTTGGAATTGGCGCTCTGATTACGTCCATCGCAGTAATCCTAATTTTCTTACCGCAAAACGCTAGTTGGGACATGCTACAACGTTATCTTTTGCGTAGCAGTAGCGATCGGCGTATCTCTTTCGCTCTTGATCATATTTTCAGCGGGTGGATTAGCACTATGCAAAATTGGCTTAACCCTAGAATCCTTTCGCCTCTAGGTTATCTTCATTTAGCCATCATAGTCATAGGCGTGATTGGATTTTTTGCAGCTAAAAACTTAGCTTTACGTTATAAAATCATGCTTACGGCCGTCTGGTTGTTTTCAGGGCTAATTTGCAATATTTACCAACCTGGAGCGACAGCTCTAGTTTGGACCAGCTTCTTGGTTCTTTTCATCATCATTGGTTTACAAATTGTCAAACCATTATTTAAAAAACGAATGATTATAAGTACTAGTCTATGTTTAGCTTTGTGTTTCGGATTATCAATTAGCTCATTTTTAAATATTACAGACATTGGTTTAGCGTTCCCTCAAGGGTCTGAGACCATTCAAACCCAAAACAAGAAGATGTTTAATGCTACAACCGTCAGCGGCAATATTTCAGTAGCTAATTACTTTTGCAATCATAGCCGTTGGTATAACAAATCCCAAGCTATCTTGTTTACACCTGGGAATGCTGCTGTACAAACCAATAATTATTATCAGCAATGCGGAACTCCAGTAAATAAAATCTCAGTCATGTACCAAAATAAATTTTACTACGGTTTCAATGACCCGGATCAAGTTCCTAAAATAGATCGACGTATCCTAAATGAAGTCTCAAAAACCCAAGCTAAACAAATTCTTTTTATGTTCGAAAAGAACCCCAAAGTCAATAAACAACTCCAACATTTTTTGCGAGAGGGGTATAAGATCAAAGAGATTTATCAAGAAAAGGGACCAATCTACAAGAACGGCGGAATGCTTTTGATTCGCTAAACCTTTTCTAACATGAATGACTCAGGGGGTTAATTTTTCAATTACGAATCAATAGCCCCTGTCTAACTTCGATCGAGACAGTATGTTATTCACACGGAACCATGGATTGAATCATATCAATTATCGTGCTCAGCTTATTCCAAAGTTCTTGATACTCATTAGTTAAAAATTAATTAACTGGACTTCGGGCTCAAGTTGGATGCCAGTTGTTGCCGAAACTTGCTGCATAACATATCGGGCCAATTCTAATACAGATTCTGCAGGGCTTGAATGCGGATTGACGATGACCAAAAGGTTGCGATCAGAAATTTGAACTTTGCCGTCCAATGTAAAACCAAGCTTAATACCTGATTGAGCAATTAATTGAGCGGCCGATATTTTTCTTCCAGCTACTTGAGGATTTTTGAAAAAAGAACCTGCGCTAAAAGTAGTGGGGTCATGAGGGTCGTACAGCACCCCTTTGATTTTACGTAACTCCAACACCGCTTCTCGAACTTGGGAACTGCTTACATAATCGCCAATTGCTACGCCTAAATGCTCCGCTAAAGATTGGTACTTAATTTCATCAATCGCCGAAGCCGAAAGTTCATTTTCCGGCAATACGACCAAGGGTCTAGCCGAACCCTTTTTCGTTTTTACGGTCTTGGTAGGCGAAAAGCCAACAGTTGATGGACTGGCTGGGCCAAGGAGAAAAAATTTGGCCGAAATTATGATCCAATCTGAATTTTTTTTAAAACCAGATGTACGATACCCCAAAGACAACTGATCTGCTGTAAAAGTACGAACTTTTCCTTCAATTCGGTTGAACGCTCGAACCGAAATCACTAAATCGCTAATTTCTGATCCAAAAGCTCCAGCGTTTTGCGCAATCACTCCGCCGACTGTCCCAGGGATCCCGCTCAAGGCTGCGTATCCGCTTGAGCCTAGACTAACTGCGCTTTGAACTAAGTCATCCCAATTCGCTCCAGCTCCTGCATCTAGAAAAGCAGGCGCTGGAATCAAACGTTGCGAATTCTGCATATGACAAAACCGGTTTCTAACTAATTCAAATTCTGAGTGTTCGTTATTGCTAAGCTTACTTAGACTATTCACTTCTCGAAGAGGCGAAACATCTTCAAGTTCATTTCGCTCATGCGTACTAAAGTTAGACACCTCAATATGAGCATCAACATATTTTACAACGACGCCATCGAAAATCTGCTCAGAAGCTAAGAGGTTGCTACCATTGCCCATTGCTAAAAAAGAATCCGTGTCAGCTGGTTGAACAATCTCTAAAAGCTCCGACTCGTTAGCAGGATAAACCAAGCGTTCTATAAGACCACCGCAATGAAGTGTAGTTAAATCCTTAAATACCGCCACCTGATCAGTTTACTAATAACTAACGAGCGCAGTTGTAAAAATAGCTAAACTAATGCGCGAGCTCTCTCATCCGTCATAACCTGTGCTTCTAATCGTAATCTACAATAGAAATACTAACCTCAAGAACTAAAACGATTATCCACTAATTGCTCAAAAACCTGCCGGACGAACTAACGAGTCTCTTTATGCAAAGTTTCTTTATTACAACGCGGACAATACTTGTTTAATTCCAAGCGATCTGGTGTATTACGTTTATTTTTGGTGGTAATGTAATTACGTTCTTTACAGACCGGACAAGCTAAAGTTACACCGGGACGAATTACTTTTGATTTTGCTGCCATAATTATAAGCTTAAACTAAGGAATAAACTAAAACAAATGCAATTGAAATCCACTCACCCATCCAGTAGCCAGCTCAAATCAGCTCGGTATACGGTTTACTTAGTATTCTTACTGTTCGGCATGACTTTTTTAACCCTAATTTCACGCTTAGTTGGCATAGCCGAACAACTCAATAACCTCGACCCTCTGCAAACCTCAATCGTTCTATTAAGCATCACCATTGGGGACATCATCTCCTCTTTATCTGGAGGATTTTTATTAGACCGGTATCCAACTCACAAAGTCCTCCTCCCGTTCCAAGTTTCGTCATCATTAGTCTTAATCGCGTTAGGTTTCATCATTTCGACTGGGTCTTATTGGCCCACAGTCATCGGTTGTTTCGCATTAGGACTTTCGCTAGGCGCATTCAACGTAGGCATGAACATCGCAGCAGTAACCATAGAACAATACGAAAAACGAACTTTACTCCCCCGATTCCACGCTTTCTTCAGTATGGGAGCGGCGCTCGCAACTATTATCAGCACCCTGATTTACGAACTAGACATTCCTCTTCCCATTCAATTCTGTATCGTTGGCGGACTATGTCTAATCGGCGGAATTTACACCAATCATCATATTCTAGACAAACCCATGGACGCTGGAGTCACTGAACATGACTTTATGAGCCAATCAGTTAAAATGAAAATCAAGCGCTTGGATTTATCCATTCTCTTATTGACCGCTATAATCGTTTGTTCAAATTTAGCTGAAGGCGCTGGAGAAAATTGGTTGCCATTAGGAACCACTCGATTCTTCGATGTCCCAGAATCAGTCGGGACTACAATTTTAGGTATTGACCTGTTGTTCGCAACAGTTTTTCGCTTTTTCGGATCCCATATCATTGACCGTTTGGGCAAACAAGTTACCATGCGCTTTTGTTTGAGTTCTGCCCTCTTGGGGTTGATTCTTTGTTGTCTTCAGCCTTGGTTGCCTTTGGTTTACCTCGGAGCTATGTTTTGGGGAATTGGCGTTTCGCTCGGCTACCCTATCGGAGTTTCCGAAGCTGCTGCTCATCCCGAAGATTCTGCATTTAGAACCTCATTGATTGCAACCATTGGTTCAGTTCTGGGTATCGCAGCTCCGCCGCTATTCGGACTGATGGGCAATGTTTTCGGAGTTCGATATTCACTTTTAGTTATTATCCCCTTTTTGGTTCTGGGATTATTCGCTACAAAAATCCTGCCTACCCTCAAGCCTGCCCAAGCCCGCATAATAATCGGCTCAAATAAACTTTCGCCCACTATACAAAATTCCGAATATCATGCCCAAGGCTCAGACGTTCTCAAAGCTAAAGCTAGCCTGGACTATAACAGTGATTCCAACGCATCAGCTCTTTCAAACACATTTGAAAATAACGTTATAGACGACATTAGCTTGAAAAACCATCAAAATCCGGACTCTCAAACTCCCATAGCTCAAAGCGAAAATCTCCCAACGCCAGCGAGTACTCGAGACTTAGATGCTGCGAGGCTAATGCTCTTTGAACACAAGGATTTAACTTTAGTATTAGTACATGACGATGAATTTGTAACTTATAAAAATCGTGGAATAAGACCATTAATGCAAGCTATTGACTCGGAAGTAAACTATACAAATTGGAGCGCCGCCGACAAACTAGTCGGGAAAGCATCAGCCCTATTACTAGTCGCTTTAGGGGTCAAAAATGTTTATACACCAACCATTAGTCGCAAAGCAGTCCAAATATTCGATCGCTTTAATGTATACTACCTATATGATAAGATTATAGAAAGGGTATTGAACCAAGACAAAACGGATGCATGCCCGATGGAAAAATTATTAGATGAGGTCGACGAACCTGAGTTCGCCTACCGTAAAATCAAGGAGCAACTCAATGCCAAAACCTAAAGTCTATTTTACTAAAGACATTAGTCCAACTGGACTTGCTAAAGTTTACGAAGCTTTAGACGCTCAGCCTCATGGGAAGATCGCGGTCAAAATTTCTTCCGGTGAAAAAGGCGGACATCATTATTTACAACCAGCATTAATCAAAGACTTAATCCAGAGTGTTAACGGCACAATTGTAGAATGCAACACAGCTTATGGCGGAGCCCGGGGGAACTCTAAAGAACATTGGCAAGTCATCGAAGAGCATGGTTTCGACCAAATTGCTCCAGTGGACCTGATGGACGAAAACGGAGAAATAGAAATTCCAGTCAAAAAACATCGACAAATTGCTTACGATGTGATCGGCAAGAATTTCGCCAACTACGATTATGTATTGGTCTTATCCCACTTCAAAGGCCATATTGCTGGAGGATTCGGCGGAGCAATCAAAAACATTTCCATTGGCATCGCATCTTCCAGAGGCAAACTTTGGATTCATAACGCTGGTGCTGGAGATTCTGAGTGGATGAAAGGCGTCGCCCAGGATGACTTTTTAGAAGCCATGGCTGAAGCGGCTTTGGCAATTATCGATTACAAAGGTCCTCAAAATTTCGCTTATGTCAACGTTTTGAACAACCTGTCCGTTGATTGCGATTGCGACCCCAATGCTGCGGAACCGGATATGCACGACTTGGGAATTTTATCATCCTTAGATCCTATCGCCTTAGACCAAGCCTCAGTTGATTTAGTCTATCAAGCCCCAGACAGCCGATCGCTCAAAACTCGTATTGAAGAAAAAAACGGTCTGCATACTCTCGAATATGCTGCGAGCGAATTGGGTTTGGGCAGCCTAGATTACGAACTGATTAGCGTCTAGTGTCTAGTTGCTAGTAGCTAATAGTCAATTATTAGCTTTCTGTCGTCTACCATCTGACTACTGATTTCTGGCGCATGTCATATGATTTCTGATAACTGTCTTTTTGATAATTGATTCCGCAATATTATCATCAGTGTTGGAGCTTGCGCTGTTTCACCGAAACCAACTGAACTAGTCGCTGGTTGCTAAAAACTGCGAACGTGCGAGGAAGTGGGAGTGCTGGGACTTGAACCCAGGACCGGCGGGTTATGAGTCCGCTGCTCTAACCAACTGAGCTACGCTCCCGAATAATTATAGCTTAACTCGCGAGCGGATATTCTCCAAAATCGAGTGAGCATTATGCTGCAAGTCATCCAAGTCAACTTGATTTTTAACTGGTTGAAATCGATCACGACCCACTCCAATAGCTGTGGCATTATCGAAACAAGAGCATGCTGCGCCCATAGCCGTCTCTAGTTGAATCACAGCCTCGCTCTTGGGATCAGTTGGATCGACTGTTTTTTGGTTACGAATCAACGGCAGAGATAAAATTCCTTGATTCTCTTGCAGCACAGCTTGCAATTTTAACAAATTTACCCAAATATTATTAGTATTACAATAAGGGTGAATATCGCTAGAGAGCGCAGACTCAATATCAACCTCAGCTATTTGAGAAAATTCTCGTAATAATAATCTCCCGTCGCTTTTACGGCGGACTAGATGCCCACCTTTTACATCTTTTGCAGTTTTAGGCGTCAATTCATTCATAAAAGCAAACTGATTTTCATAAAAATATTCAGCAATTTGCGGTTCCACCACAGCCGCTAAATTATCAGCATTAGAAATAAAGGCAACTTCATAGCCTAGTTCCACCAACTGGTTCAATAAACCCGTTGCATACAGGGTGGGATACAAATCTCCATGCCCTGGCGGACACCATTCCAGTTGAGGATTTGCCGGAAATTCCACCGGTAGATGAGAATCGATGCTCAATTTAGGCTCTTTAGATTGTAAAAACTCTAGTGGCAAATCAGCTTGTCGTAATTCAGGATATTTGGCTAAATAGTTCATAGTGTCAGTGCTAGTACTGTAACTGTTCATAAAAATGAGAGGCAAACCTGTCTGAAAATCGTCGCGTAATTGAAGAACTTGTTGGGCAATCACATCTAAAAAGTTCACATTTGGCGCAATTTCCAGCAAAGTCTTAGCTCTAGTTAACCCCATAGAGGTCCCTAACCCTCCGTTTAATTTGATTACGACCGTTTTAGTCATAGGAGAGCTTCGAAAATCTGACTCGGAGTTAAAATTGTCTGAGCTGGATACGCTTGATTGCGCCCCTAAAGATTTTGAATTCGGAATTTTGAATTCGATCGATGAACCTAATGCGTTCGCTTCAACGATATTAGTCACGGATTCAACGTCTCGCTCAGAAATTATTCCTAAATCTCCTGATTCAAAAATAGAAAATAAGCGCTCAAAAGCCTTAATGTTTATAGGATCGACTTCAGCATTCCGCATTTTATTAATCGACGATGATAAAACTGGATTCATTTACAAATCTGTCAAATAGCGGTTTTGCCCGAACTGGTTAGAAAAACGGCGATCCGATCGGTCTAATTCTTCGAGATATTCTTGCTTAAAAGTATGAAACGGTTTGCGAGACAGATTATCATTGGTAAAACGATAATCATCGGTCACCTCCGCAGCGCAAAACTCTGGAATTTCTAAATCGATCACAGGAGCTTTGCGCTCGCATTCAGCGATGATTAGACCTTGGTTACTACCCCCGAAAACGTCGATAACCCATCCGTCACTTTTAATCCAAACGCTATACCGATTTTTTACAATTCGTGATCCTCCCCGCAAAATTAATTCGACGCCAACATTAGCGTCAATTTCTCGCTCAGCTTCATAGCGAGACCCGCCTACGACTGGACACTTCACGGTCAAATAAGCATTATCAAATCTAAAAGAATTCGAATCCAAAATGTGATCGAGGTTCATATCTTCGGTCATTTCGTAAAAAAATTGAGAGCTGGATACCCTTACCCGAATATTGTACCCCTCCGAAACTAAATAATAACTTTGAACATGAAAAGCGGGCTGGGAACTGGTTCGTAATTTTTCGGGAAATTCTTCACAAAAAAACCTGCGTTCATATTCGAAATCTTGTAAAAGCTCATCTTTAAACATATGTATTCAGTCTAACATAAAAGCTTACGAACATTTATACTACATCGAGTTTACTCGCTATAGACAAAAAATCCGCACCATAGTTCGATCGATCAGGCTTTAGTAATTAAACGCTGGAAAAAGTTATGAACATATTAACAATGTCCAAAATAAGGTATCTGGATTTAGTCAAAATGATTAGGTAAAAACATTTTTTTACACCAGTATTAATAAGAACGCCAAGGAGGCAATTATGAATAAAAAAATTCAAGTGTCGATGACAGGTTATGTCGCGACCGAACCGAAATATAAGGTTAGTGCAAGCGGAACACCTTATATTAAATTCCGCTTAGCTCATTCTTTTGCGCATTTCGATACGGAAAAGAACGCCTGGATTGAGGATCCAACACTTTGGTTTACCATCAAAGCTTGGAATAATCTTGCGACCAATTTGAACGAATCCGTCAAAAAATCGGACGTAGTTTACGTGACCGGTAGTTTGCGACGAGAAACTTGGGAAGGTCGAAATGGTGCCCAAATGGAAGATTTAGCCTTAGAAGCCAACTTCGTTGGACACGATCTCACAAGAGGAGTCAGTCACTATGAACGCAATTCTCACGGAACCATCTTTGACGCTGAGGAAAAAGATGAAAACGTTGATGAACCAGCTCTCAAAGTGATTACGCCCAAAAAGCCCGCCAAAGTTCAACGCGAAACCGAAGCTATTGCAGTTTAAGTGCGAGCTAATCGCGGCGGATTCGACGATATTTGAGTCGATGCGGACGGGAAGCTTCCGAGCCTAAACGAGTCATCTTATTGACTTCATAATCTTGGAAGTTTCCCTCAAACCAAAACCAATTTGCAGGATTTTCATCCGTCCCTTCGTAAGCTAGAATATGAGTTGCAACACGATCTAAAAACCAACGGTCGTGAGTAATAACTACAGCGCAGCCCGCAAAATTATCTAAAGCGTTTTCTAATGATCCTAAAGTTTCCACGTCAAGGTCATTGGTTGGCTCGTCTAAAAGTAATAAGTTCCCCCCTTTTTTTAGAGTGAGAGCCAAATTCAAACGATTTAATTCACCGCCAGACAATACTTTCACTGGTTTTTGTTGGTCGGAACCTTTGAATCCAAATGAGGATACATAAGCTCGCGAAGGTATTTCGACCTTACCTACTACAATGAAGTCCAAGCCATCGGAAACAGCTTCCCATAAAGATTTATTCGCATCTAAACCTTGACGCAATTGATCAACATAAGAAATTGATACAGTTTCGCCAATACCTATCTCTCCAGCATCCACGGGTTCTTTGCCTAAAATCATTTTAAACAAAGTCGTCTTTCCAACACCATTAGGACCAATCACTCCGACTATTCCGTTTTTAGGTAGCGTAAAAGTTAAATTATCAAACAACAAACGATCGGCAAAACCTTTTTTTAAACCGGAAGCTTCGATTACAACATCACCTAAACGAGGGCCTGGCGGAATTTGAATCTCTTCGAAATTCAATTTTTGAGAACGCGCTAATTCTGAAACCATTTCGTCGTAACGATTTAATCTGGCTTTCGATTTGGCTTGACGTCCTTTGGGGTTGGTTCGGACCCAATCAAGCTCATTCTCTAAGCGTTTAGCCATTTTAGCGTCCTTTTTACCTTGAACTTCCAATCTTTGCGTCTTGGTTTCCAAATATGTTGTGTAGTTCCCTTGATAAGGATATAACTGTCCTCTATCGATTTCACAAATCCACTGCGCAACATTATTCAAAAAATAACGATCATGGGTTACAGCTAAAACCGTTCCAGCGTAGTTCTCTAGAAAACTCTCCAACCATAAAATTGACTCAGCGTCTAAATGGTTAGTTGGCTCGTCTAACAACAGTAAATCTGGGGCTTCTAATAACACTTTACAAAGCGCCACCCGCCGACGTTCGCCGCCTGAAAGAATTTTGACCATAGTATCAGGAGGTGGACAACGTAAAGCATCCATAGCTTGCTCCAATTGAGATTCTAAATCCCAACCTTTGTGGTCATCAATTTCTTGTTGCAAAACCCCCATACGTGTCATCAAGCTATCAAAATCAGCATTTGGATCGGTCATTTGTTGCGCAATGTCATTGTATTCATCTAACTTAGCTTTCAATCCGGCTACTCCTTGATAAATATTATCTAACACAGTTAAATTGTCATCCAATTGAGGATCTTGCATCAAGATTCCTACGGTCACATTGGGCGTCAACACTCCTTCGCCGTTCGATAGGGTTTCCATTCCAGCCATAACTTTCAACATGGTAGATTTACCAGCTCCATTAGGGCCTAACACTCCGATTTTTGCTCCTTGATAAAAGTCCATATTGACATCATTTAAAATGACTTTGTCGTTATGGGCTTTGCGGGCATTTCGAAATGAATAAATAATATTTGGCATAATTTCAGTTTAGCCCGCAGTTCATGTTAACCTGATTAAGAACCGCGCGCATAGCTCAGTTGGTAGAGCTGCGGCCTTTTAAGCCGTAGGTCCAGGGTTCGAGTCCCTGTGCGCGTACTTCAATTCGCAGTGCTAAACTTATACTATGGAAACTTCAAATCTATTCAAATACATTGACCACACCTTACTTAAACCCACTTCCAATTGGGATCAAATCAATAAAATATGCGAAGAAGCTTTGCAATACCACACAGCTTCGGCTTGCATCGTGCCCAGCTATGTCGAACGCGCACATCAAGAATATCCAAACTTGAATATTTGCACAGTAATTGGTTTTCCTTTAGGATATAACGACTCCTCGACCAAAGCTCACGAAACTGAAACTATGTTAAAAAAAGGGGCTAATGAAATCGATATGGTAATGAACATATGCGAATTCAAAAACCAAAATTTCGAATATGTAACTAAAGAAATTCAAACTCTCAAAAAAATCTGCGAGAAAAACCTGCTAAAAGTCATTGTCGAAACTGCGTATTTAGACGATGATGAAATAATTACTATAACAAAATTAGTCTCCGATTCTGGAGCCGACTTCATAAAAACCTCAACTGGTTTCGCTTCGAGAGGTGCCAGTTTTGAAGATGTTGAGGTTTTCGCTAAGTATAAATCTCCGACTCTAAAAATCAAAGCCGCTGGAGGAATTAGCTCCGTTGACGACATGGAGAAATTTATTAAACTGGGTGCAGCGCGCTTAGGTACTTCTAGCGGTATTAAATTGATTTTAGGACAAACCCAAACTACTTCAAAATATTAACGACAGTTATTGTCTGTTTGTCACAAGCTACACTAAACTAACTTTATGCATTTTATCCTAATGAAACTAACCGGTTTGATCTATCGGCTAATCCTAAAACCACTAATGTTTAAATTTTCTACGCCTGACAGTGCTCACGAAAAAATGATTCGTTTCGGAGCTTGGGCGGGGCGCCACCCTTCTCTCATAGGCTTACTCAAATTTTCGACTAAATTCAATAGCCCCATGTTGCGCACTTTAGCTTTTTTACGTTCCTTTGATTCCCCAATCGGCTTCGCAGCGGGGATTGATAAAAATGCGGAAATTACTCGTTGTATTGAGGGTGTCGGTTTCAATTTTGCAACTTATGGGTCAATGACTGCCGAAATCTGTCCTGGGAATCATAAACCTTGGTTCCATCGTTTGCCAAAATACAAGTCGATGATGATACATGTAGGCCTAGCCAATAACGGCATCGAAGCAAATTTAGAAAACTTAATGCGCGCATACGATGAAGCTGAGACTATTTTGCCGGGAGTTTCGATTGCGAGGACCAATATTCCCCATAGCTCCACCTCCATTACGGCCGGAGTCAAAGATTTTACTAAATCGTTTAAATTACTTCAAGGCAATGTGGGATTGATTGAAGTTAACATTTCATGCCCCAATGCATATTGTGGCGAACAATTCGGCGAACCGCAAGCCTTAGAAAAATTATTATCTGCGTTGGATAAAATCCCAAGAACTGCCCCAGTTGTTTTAAAAATGCCTTCTGACCAAGCTTGGCCAGAGTTCAAAAAATTAATTGACGTAGCCCTTGAGCATAATGTTCAAGGCATAACAATCTGCAATCTGCGCAAAGACCGAACCGGCATGGAGATTCCTGAAACTTGGAAAGGGAATTTATCCGGAAAACCTGTACAAAATATCAGCGACGATTTAGTCGCTCAAAGCTTTCTATACTTACGAGGACGCTTAGTAATCATTGGTTTAGGCGGCGTTTTTACTGCAAAAGACGCTTACCGTAAAATCCGCTTGGGAGCAGATTTAGTTGAAATAGCTTCAGCATTAATGTACGAAGGCCCGCAAGTGGTTTCCGAAATTAAACGTGGGTTGGTAAAACTCTTAAAAAGAGATGGTTTCACTTCAATTATGCAAATAACAGGAATAGATGCCCAAAAGTTATTAAGCGAAAATTAGCTTAGTCGATTCACTATCAGCGACCATCTTCAATCCATCAAAAACGTAAATAACCTAATGTTCAGCTGATTGCCAAGAGTCGCCGACGCCGATTGCCACTTCGAGAGGCACCTTCAAAGTCAAGACTGAACTCATAGTGTCAGTTAAAATTTGTTTCACTTGATCTAATTCAGAATTCAGAGTTTCCAGCAACAACTCATCGTGAATTTGGGCCAAAATCCGAGTTTGTAAATTGTGAGCAGTTAGAGCTCGATGGACTTCAATCATAGCCAGCTTAATAATGTCCGCCGCAGTTCCTTGGATCGGCGCATTCAAAGCCATGCGTTTGGCAGCCAAAACCAGATTGGGATAGGGACTTTGTAAATTAGGAATATAGCGCCGGCGGCCTAACAGGGTTTCTGTGTAACCAGTTTCCACAGCTTGCTCCACCACTTCGTCCAAAAAAACTTTGACTCGGTTAAATCTGGAAAAATAGGTATTCATTAGTTCCACCGCCGCATCGTTAGGGATTTTCAAGCTGGAAGCCAAACCGTAACTGGTCTCTCCGTAAGCCAAACCGTAACTGACTGCTTTGGCCGAGCTCCGCATGGAAGGAGTTACTTCACTAAGCGGCACTTTGAAAACTTGGGATGCGATAAATTGATGTAAGTCCTCGCCAGTTTGAAAAGCTTCGATTAGAGCCGAATCGTTGGACATGCTAGCCATAATGCGCAACTCAATTTGAGAGTAGTCCGCTGAAATTAATGCATCGTAACCATCCGAAGGAATGAAAGCTTTGCGAATTTTGGCGCCTTGAGTAGAGCGAATCGGAATATTTTGTAAATTAGGGTTAGTGGAATTCAGTCGACCAGTCGCGGTCCCAGTTTGATCGAATGAGCTGTGGACTTTCAAGTCATCGTGCAAATTTTCTTGCAGAGTTAAACAAATTTGATGCAGCTTGATAATGTTGCGATATTTCAATAAGTTGTCCAAAAAAGGATGCTGAGTTTTAGCATACAAATCTTGCAAGCTGGAAGCGTCCGTGGAGTAACCAGTCTTAATTTTACGAGTAGTCGGCAATTTCAACTCAGTGAACAAAAGTTGTTGGAGCTGTTTAGGCGAAGCCAAATTGATTTTATAACCAGCAATGCTTTCGGCGGTCTCCCTATATCCGCGAGCTTCAACTTCAAACCCCATTGCCAATTTTTCTAAATAAGACAAATCTAACTTAACTCCAGCCGACTCCATCGCGAACAAACCTTCCGAAACTTGCATTTCCATAGCTAACAATTCTTGCGCGTTGCGTTCCTGAATTTCGCTTTGTAAAAACTGACCCAAAGTTTCTAGATCAGAACAATTGAACCAACTGAACAGACTGTCCAACGAATAATCTCTTAGTTCACTATTGATAATGTAACCAGCTAATTTTACGTCAAAAAGATTCGGAGTGCCGACCGTGAGTTTGCCGGAATGGAGTTGCGCTTTGTAATCGTAAATGTAGGTAGCTGCGCTCAGAGTGATTGGTGATTGGTGATTAGTGACTGGTTTATCAGATAACAGATGGGAGAAGTCAGATGGCAGATCAGAATTACCCTTAGTAGCGAGACCAGAGGCACTGACACCTTGAAAATATAAGCTGCCTTCTGCCCTCTGTAAGCTGTCATCTGCCTTCTGTAAGCTGTCATCTGTTGCTTCAGCGGACACTGGAACTGCAGTGAATTCTTCGTCGCCGGATTGGCTGGGCTGGGAAAAAACTGAATAGACCCGTTTACGTAAGGTTTGGCCAAAGCCAAGTTGGTCAAAGAGATTATCCAAATGAGGTTGAGGATGGGTGGTAAAAATTAATTCTTTGAGCGGCACATCCAGCTCTAAATTATCCACCAGCCGATTAATTTGTCGATTGAGGCGCACTTGTTCGGCAGCCTCTTTAAGGGCTTGGCCTTTTTTACCGCCGATTTCATCAGCATGTTCAATTACCGCCTCTAAAGTTCCATAAGTTTGAATCCATTTTGCTGCATACTTAGGACCCACTCCATCCACGCCGTGAATATTGTCGGAATTCTCACCCACTAATGCGGCTAAATCAGAGTATTGGTTGCTATGCACACCATATTTTTCGAACACAGCTGGATCATCCATTAATTTGAAATCAGCCGACATAGCTTGCGGGAATAAGATTTTGGTATGAGGATTAATTAGCTGAAAAGTATCCCGATCTCCGCTAACAACTAAAGTTTGAAATCCTTGGGCTTCAGCTTGTTTGACCAAAGTCGCCAAAATATCGTCAGCTTCATAATTCGGAACTTCAAAATAATGCACATTTAGCGCAGTCAAAAATTGTTTCAAGGGCTCCATTTGCGACAAAAAATCCGCTGGAGTCTCCTCTCGAGTGGCTTTATAGTCTGGATAAGATTCATTGCGGAAAGTCACTCGCGAGACATCGAACGCCACGCCAATATGAGTCGGTTCATGCTGTTGGATTAATTTGATTAACGTCGATAAAAACCCGTAAATTACATTGTTAGGCTGGCCATATCGGTTAATGAAATTCTCCACCCGCAAAGCGTAATATGCACGATACGCGACCGAATGTCCATCGATGGCTAAAAGACGAGTCATAACTATAGCTTAGCTTGCGAATTTGCTCTAGGGTCGATATCTCTCTGACAAATATTTTTTTACGGCTTGTTTAGAAGAATACCACGTTCCATTCTTGCCGACAGAAGCGTTTAAACGCCCACGCATCGCGGCTTTTCTTAAAGCCTCTTGAGAAATTTCTGGCCCTGCCAAAGCATGAATCGGAACCAGCTCTTGGTCTGAAGTAAGAACCGGAGTCAAAAAACGATAAATATTGTCAATCACCCCTTGCGCTATAATTTTCGCAAGCCGGTCATATTTTCCGAGATCAGCATATTCCATAGCTGTAATATAAGCATTGCGCCTTTGTTTCAGAATAATAATCGGAGGGAAACCCATTCGGATCAAAATCAAGCTCAAAATTAAACGACCTGTCCTACCATTCCCATCGAGGAAAGGATGAATTTTCTCAAATTTACAATGAATTTGAGCGAGCTGATAAATAATTTCCTTGAGGTCGAACAGATTCTCAGCAAATTTTTCTCCAAAAATATTTGTATCGGATACCCACGTACTCAAGCGAGCAGAAACATCCGTAAAATCAGGAGGTGTCATTCCGCCCTCAAACGGATTTATGTTATGTTCGCGAAAATTTCCAGCTGTTTCACTCGGAAGGGCATTCGGATGAGGATGTACGGCCCAAACATCTCCTAAGGCGAGTTCGTGTATTCTGCGCACTTCAGTCTTCGTAATCAATTCAAAATCTAGATTCTCTAAATCAGAACGATTTGTATGCATATAAACCCATTGTAAGGCTTTAGCGTAGCCTTTCACTTCCAGATAATTTTTTAATTCTTTTCCACCTACAGTTCGATTACGTGACAGTAAAAGCTCCACCTCTCGTAAAGCTAATGTATTACCCTCAATAGCGGTTGAATTATGTACTTCCAAGTACCAAACATTTTTCCACACTTCGCTGGCTTGATTGATATCCGGCAAGCCACCCATTTTTTTAAAGACATCCATCGCGGTTTTGAGATTACTATATATATCTTTAGTTCTGCCGTTTGTCGCCATTTTAGATAGTTTATTAACCATATTTTTATTTTACGATAGATTTGTCCAGCGGACAACTCTCAAGGTGGACAAACTAAAGGATGCTCAAGCCAATATTTGTTTGTTTTATTAAATCTCGCTAGATGGGACAAATTTCACAAATCAAAGAAAATTTGGAGCTTGTCCTACAAACAACTCGCAAGTTTGACAAACTTGAGGATTTTAAAGAATAATTTGTTTGTTTTATTAGATTCCGCCTACTGGGACAAATTTAAATATTGAGTCAACCATAAGTTTGTCCAGCGGACAACTCTCAAGGTGGACAAACTCGAGAAATTTAAAGAATAGTTTGTTTGTTTTATTATTTTTCGCTAACTGGGACAAATTAGAATATCATAAAACCCATAAGTTTGTCCGGCGGACAACTCTCAAGGTGGACAAACTTTGAATATGATGAGACTAGAATTAGTTTGTTGTATTAGATGACTTCGGGTGGGACAAATTAGATATCGAAGCATGTTAGTTGTCTAAGTTGTGTGCAACTTGTAAACTGGAAATACTGGCGATTGTAGTTCAGTGGTAGAGCACCTGATTGTGGTTCAGGCTGTCGCGAGTTCGAATCTCGTCAATCGCCCGCTTATTCTGTTTGTAGAGTTCAAAGTCAAAATTGTTGCGATGAAAGCTTTTGAGCTCCGACACTGACGGCAATCTCGCAAAACTAACTACTAGCCACTAGCTACTAACTACTGGACGTGGCATACGCAAACGATATAAGTTAGCTAAAATTAAACCAAACCCTAGAATCCCCAGCAAATAAACTCCAATCATAACTGGCGAAATTGCGCTCGGATCCATAAAAAAGTAAGGATATTCGTGGACGAAAGCACCCCGAACCATCGAATAGGTCAAATAGATAACTGGATAAATCAACAACCATAAAGTATCTCGCATTTTAATACGAGAACCAGACGGCGCAGCCAGCCAATCGAAGATGATCATTAAGGGCAAAAGAGTATGCTGCATAAAAACCGAAAAATCCCAAATGAATGAACCAAAAGGAACCAGCAGAGTATGAAAAACTAACCCTGTGATAGTCAAATAGGTGGTAGCGCTTAATCGCACAATATCAATGGTTTTGGATTGACGTTCGATCAAAATAAACCATCCAGTAAAACCCATAACAATGAAGCCGATAATGTTGCTTTGAATTGTGAAGTAGGAGAAAAACTTCACCCAATAATACAAAGGATCAGATTCCCCCGCAGCCTCCGTAGTCAAGACCACGCTTTGTCCTTGGTTGTTAGCAATTTGTACGCATTGATAAATTACTACAAATAAACCTAACGCAAAAAATATCCACCTGTAAATAAACCAAAACTCTTTATGCTTCATAGACTCAGTTTATCTTAGTCAATTTCATTACCAATCGAGCCGCCGTTAGAAAAAGACCGCTACAACTAGTCGCTGGCAGTAAATTAGGCATCAATCAAGCTGGTATCAATATGGGCGGATTGTTCAATGATGAACTTGCGCCGCGGCGGAACTTCATCGCCCATCAGTAATTCGAAAATTTGAGATGCTCGCGCAGCATCTTGGGGCTGAATACGTCGAAGCGTGCGAAATTTGGGGTCCATCGTAGTATCAGCTAATTGTTCAGCATCCATTTCGCCCAAACCTTTATAACGCTGGATGTCGTCTTTGAATGATACGTTGCGGCGTTTATAATCCGAGAGTTTAGCCTTCAGCTCAGCTTCGGAATACGTATAGACCAACTGGCTTTTGGTGAGTTCTATGCGATGTAATGGCGGGACCGCCGCATAAATCCGACCTTGAGCGATCAACGGAGTCAAATATTTATGGAACAAAGTCAATAGCAAAATTCTAATGTGCGCTCCATCAGTGTCAGCGTCAGTCATAATGATAATTTTTTGATACCGCGCCGCCGACAAATCAAAAGTTCGCCCACTGCCAGCGCCAATGGCTTGAATAATGGACGAACATTCTTGGTTGCCCAACATAGCTGCTAAGGAAGCCTTTTGAACATTGAGAATTTTCCCGCGAATGGGCAACAAAGCTTGGAATTCCGAATCCCTAGCTAACTTAGCGGTCCCTAAGGCCGAATCGCCTTCCACAATAAACAACTCAGTAATGCTGGCATCGTTGGAGGAGCATTCGACCAATTTTGAAGGCAAGCTAGAGCTTTCGAGTTTGTTTTTATTGCGCATCAATTCTTTATGAGCTTTGGCGGACAAGCGGGCTTTCATTTCTGAAACCACTTTTTCTAAAATCGGAGTTGAATAGGGTTTATAGTCGCGTTTTCCTGAGGTCAACATATTCGTCAGCTGTTGAATTACCAAATCGCTAACAATGGCTTTGACCTCCGGAGTGCCTAAAGTTTCTTTAGTTTGGCCTTCAAATTGAGGCTCAGGTAAGGAAACTGAAACGATTGCGAAAAGGCCAGCGAATATATCTTCCTTTTCGATTTTGTCATTAACTTTGCCCAACTTAAATTTCCGCGCATTCTGAGTGATAACTTTGCGGAATACTTTCAAGAAGGCCTGTTCAAATCCTTGTGAATGTGTCCCACCGAAAGGAGTTGAAATAATGTTGACAAATGATTTCACAGTAGTTTCATAACTATCGGTAAATTGAAAACAAATGTCCACATCCACCACCCGGTCAACTGATTCAGCTTTCAAATTTTGGTCAGCTTGCAAAGTCTGAACCGTTTCTTGATAACTCCCTTGCCCGTGAATCAGCCAAGGCGGATTGATAGGTTGACCCAAACTGATCGATTGGACAAAGTCTGGCAATCCCGCCTCGGAATAAAAAGTTTGAGACAAGTTAGTGATTGGTGATTGGGAATTAGTAATTAGCTCTACGGATATGTCTACGGTATTAGAGCCTTCGGCGGGCGCATCTGACCTACGAATCCCCGATCCGCTCATAACATCATCAGAATCATAGTTGTCAAATAAGACGCTCTCGGGGCTTGCAGGATCAGCTGCTTGGTTGTCTTGATTTGCTTCATGCTGCACTATGGGCTCTGGACTCTGGACTCGCCGATCCTCAATAGTCAAGCGTAATTTAGGAACCAAATAGGCAGTCTGTTGTAAACGTTCTACTAACAGGTCTGGCAGTAAATGAGCCGATTCAGAAAAAATTTCCGGATCAGGCCAAAACTGAATTGCGGTTCCAGTGTCTTTTTTGGTGGTTGTGCCGATTATCTGCAATTGTTTATCCAGCTTTTTGCCTTTGGCGAAACTCATTTGGTAAATTTTGGCATTGCGTTTCACAGTCACGATAGTCTTTTTGGACAAAGCATTGACTACTGATGCGCCAACACCGTGTAAGCCGCCGACCTTATTATAAGCGCCTTGTCCAAATTTTCCACCAGCATGCAGCTTAGTCATCACCAGTTCGACACCAGTCAATTTAGTAGATTTTTCCACGTCAACGGGAATACCGCGCCCATTATCCACCACTTCAAACGATCCATCGTCATGCAGAGTAACTGTAATTTCTGAACAAAAGCCAGCCAAAGCTTCATCAACTGAGTTGTCAATAATTTCAAACAAGCAATGCATTAACCCGCGTGAATCAGTCGTTCCAATATACATACCTGGGCGTTTACGGACTGCGTTAAGCCCTTCCAATACGCTCAAATCTTTTGCATTATAGGAGTCCACTTTGATTAGTTTACTCGGTTCTATCTCACTTGAATCTGGAAATTATAAATCAGTAATTAACCCTTTCACTTTCGAAAAAATACGCTGAGAAATCAACTTAAAGTATAATAATCCATTGGAGTCAATCGCCTTAATTCTAATTAGAAAAACCATATTTGTAAATTCAAACTTGACTTGCTAAAATATTAAAAGGGGATGTAAGGTTTCGACAAGGATGTTGGACTGGTGAAAGCGGGTCGAGGACTGATACGATTGCTCGAAAAAACAGATGTATCGAAAAATAATCGCTAAAACCGATTACAAAGCTTTACCGCTAGCTGCGTAAAGCCGCTTCTGAAGTAACTCACCTTCAGGTCTTGAGAGGCGCCGCTTATGAAGGTAAGTTGGGATTCACTCCGATAAAATTCCAACTGATTAATCGGATAGAAATCGAATGGTTTGTTTGTTCGAAGTTCGATTTCGAAAGACTCGCAAATAAACTGCACCCGGAGAACAGCTAGAAAGGCTTCCTTGGATCCGAGTTCAATTCTCGGCATCTCCACAAAATTAAACAAAAGGAATTCGTACTGCTATTTTAATGCAGGACTTTATATCCGACTTCAGTCTTGGTTATTATACCTTTTTGTTCCAAACGAGATAATTGCAAAAGCAATTCTTTAAGTGGCAGTTGGGTGGTTTGACGAATACTTTCTAAAGCATTTTCATTTTTAAAATCCATAGCCATAATCGTGTCTCTTTCAAGTTCTGGAAGTTCTTTTAAATCTATACCTAGAGGTTGGTAAATCTTGGGTTGCTCTGGACTCAATTCGAGCGCGATTTCCAAATTCATGAGCCCTAGAAGTTCTTGCGCAGTCGTTACCATCTCGGCTTTATGATCCATAATTAGTCTGTTAGTTCCGCTGGATCGTGACTGATCAACATCGCCAGGAATTGCACAAACCAAACGATGCAAGTCAAAAGCATGCTGCGCGGTATTGATTGCGCCAGAGCGATACGATGCTTCAACAATCACCACAGCTTTGGATAACGCCGCAATTAATCGATTCCGTAATAAAAATAAGTGCCCTTTCACGATACTGGTAGCTGGCATTTCCGAAAGACATAGACCGCCTTGCTCAAGATTTTTCAACATGATTGTTTCGCACTCTTTAGGATACATTTTGTCTAATCCTGAGGCCAAAACCACAATCGAATTACCTAAAGATCCCAAATGCGCAGCACTATCAACCCCTATCGCACCGCCGGACACGATAACAATTCCTGATTGAGTCAATGTACGCGCGAATTCAATTGCAACAGTTTGTCCATAATTGTCAAAATGCCTAGTTCCTACGATACCCACAATTTGCGATTTTTCTAAAAGGCTCAATTGTCCTCGAGCGAAAATGACTAAAGGTTTTTTAGCTTCCAGATCATGAAATTGCTTAGGATATTGAGGATCGGTTCTCAATATTGTAATAATCTCATTTTTATCATGCAATTTAAGTGCGCGTTCTATTTTCCTGCTTCGGTAATTGATTGCAACCCTGGCCAAATTTGATGCCATAATTTCATAACTATCCGCTTTGGGCCTTTTCCTGACACCAGCTTGGAAATTCGTGTAAAAATAATTAAAGGTCAGTTGCATTTGATCGCTATAACTTCCAGCCAATAAGCCTTCTAAATACTGTATAACTTCTACGTACCCCATTTGATCTAATAAGTGATTAATCACTTCATTGCCAGGGTCGCTGATAATAGATAAGGTTAGAGCCGCCTCTGAGTCATTCATTTTAAGCACGATTACGAGTGTCCTGTCGAAGTTGATAAGCGTATTCCATATCGTCTGAATTCGGAGAAGTTCGTCCTTCTAAATCAGCTAAAGTCCAAGATAGGCGAATACATCGATCGGCTCCGCGTAAAGACAAAAAACCTTTATCTACTATATCGTTCAAAGATCGTAATAAAGCGTTATCAGAACCTAACAATTTTCGGTAATACGATCCTGGAACTTGGGAATTTTTAGTCCAAGGGGTTTTAATCAATCGATCTTTAGCCATCAACTGAGCTTGAGACACTCGTTGTTTAATGACAGCTGAAACGTCTCCGACCTGATTTTGACCATTTTGGAAATGCACACTTTCTACTGGAATATTCAAATCGACCCGATCTAACAAAGGGCCAGACAATCGATTGAAATAACGGCGTTTAGCTATTGATGTACAAATGCAACGCAATCCATTGCCAAAATCCATTCCGCAAGGACAAGGGTTCGCCGCCATTATCAATTGGAATTGGCTAGGATATCTAGCGCTCCCCTGGGCTCGGTCAATGATTACTTCCCCATTTTCCAAAGGTTGTCTTAAGGTTTGCAAAACTAAATTGCTGAATTCAGGAGCTTCATCCATAAATAAAATTCCTCTATGAGCTCTAGAAACAGCTCCAGGGCGAGGAATTCCAGTTCCTCCACCGATAATGGCTGGTCCAGTTGCACTATGATGAGGGGCTTCAAAGGGCGGGACAGTAATTAACGCGTTTTCCCTCAAAGTTCCAGAAATCGAATGGATTGAACTCACCTCCAAGGACTCTTCTTCGCTCAATTCAGTCATGATTCCTGGCATTCTTGAAGCCAACATGGACTTACCAGTACCCGGAGGCCCGACCATCAAAACGTGATGACCGCCTGCAGCAGCAATCTCTAAGCTCCATTTCGCTTGCTCTTGGCCAATTACATCAGAAAAATCACCAATAGGCAAGGCCGAATCGAATTGCAAAGTAGGTTCAACCACCTTTTCGTATTTTGGAACGGCAATTTCACCCCCCAGCCAGTTGACTAACTCAGCAACATGCCCGAATGCAAAAACTCGCGCTCCTCTGACCAATTTAGCTTCCGCTTGATTGCCTGTACTTACAACAATCTCTGAATGCCCATTTTCCAGTGCGGTCTTGACCATCGGTAAAATACCCCTGACTGGTAAAATTCGTCCATCTAATCCTAGTTCGCCAAAAAAGACTGCCCGAGGGAAAAAGGTTTTTTTAACGTGTTTCAACGATCTCAATGTCGCAACTAAGATCGCCAAATCTAAAGATGCTCCTTTTTTAGGGACTGAAGCCGGAGCTAAATTTACCACCATTAAACTTCCACTCCAACGCAATCTACAGGATAAATAAGCGCCGCGAATCCGATCAGTGGCCTGCGATAAAGCTGCATCAGGCAATCCTGTAATTCGAAAGCCAGGTTTTCCAGAGCCATTAAGCGATTGCACGTCCACGATAGCCCCTCTTAACCCAGCTAAAGCTACAGTATAAGAATTAGAGACTCGGGAGACCTCTTTCCCCTCAGGATTGAAGTATTCTACATATTGAGTTTGGTCAGGTGATTTGAATTCAATTACTCCTGAATCATACAAAGGTTCATATCCCATAATCGCCGATTCTCCTTAATTCCGTAGACCCATCTTTGATCAATTGGACACTAAAAATATCCAAACGATAAGGTACACTCGGATCAATTTTCCGCCGACTGAGCCAAATTTCGGCAATTTCTTGCATGCGTTGCCATTTGGTTTCATCGATAGCGTCTTCAGGAGCACCATGTGAACCTGACCGACGGGTTTTGACTTCACTGAATGTGAAAATACCGTCTTTTCTAGAAACGATGTCAATTTCACCGAATCTAGTTCGAAAATTTCGATCTTCTACGATCGCCCCTTCTTTAAGTAAAAAATTCGTCGCAATATTTTCGCCATACATACCAACCTGGCGGTTACCTTGCATTTTACTAAATGGGGAAGTGGTCATTCTATACTTAGCCATACTATTTAGTTTGCAAGAAATAATATGAGTTTAGATTAACTATTCGAAATTGTTCATAAGTCCGGTTTTCTCGCTATACAGTCGTTTTAGGCCTCTATTAATCTATGGTCGCCGAAAAAAATCCTAAAAAAATCCTAAATTTCAAGAATTTTTAAAAAAATTAGCGATCTATTTCAGATTCTGAGAGTACATCGATTTTCCATCCAGTCAATTTAGCGGCCAAACGAGCGTTTTGTCCCTCTTTCCCAATGGCTAAAGACAACTGGTCGTCTGGAACAATCGCTTGAGCGATTTTATGAACATCGTCAGTAATTTCAACTTTAATAACTTTAGCTGGAGACAAAGCGTTCGCAATATATTCTTTAGGGCTATCCGAATACAGGATGATATCGATTTTCTCCTGACCTAACTCTTCGACTACAGCTCGTACACGTTTACCTAATTGACCAATTAAAGTCGCAACTGGATTGACATTAATGTCATTCGACTTGACTGAAACTTTAGTTCGATCGCCAGCTTCTCGCGCTATCGAAACAATTTCTACAGTCTGATCAGATAATTCAGGAACCTCTTTTTCAAAGAGTTTACGCACTAACCCTGGATGAGTACGGCTAACCACGATGTCTGGGCCCTTATTTCCCCGTTCTACTTCCGTAATAAACACTCGAACATATTCATTCAATGATAAGACTTCTCCCGGAATTTGTTCTTTTGCTGGTAGAAAAGCTTCAAAACCTGAAGGTAATTTAATCTTGATGTTATCAGAGTCAACAATCGGTTGGACTAATCCAGAAATCGCCGCGAATTTAAGTTTACGATACTCTTCAAAAACGTAGCCAGCTCGGGCGTCTTGAACTCTTTGAGAAATGATTCTTCGAGCTTCAGCGGCGGCAATTCGACTGAAATCCGACGGAGTTTCCTCTTGTAAATCTCTAAATCTAATCGCTACCCCATCGTCGCCAAACTCGATGGGTTCTTGAGCGTAAATTTTGATTTCGCCAGTTCGCATATTTAATTCGGCTCTCGAATACTCGGAATGGTTGGGTAGCCGATGATACGCATCATTAATCCCAGTCTCAATTGATTCTTTAAGCGTCGAACCAGGAATGTTAGATTCAGTTTCAACAGCTTTGAAAACTTTTATATCAATTTCCATCCGCCTCCAATATTTACTTCATTTAGTTTAGTCGAAAGTTAAACTATTTCAAAAATTTTGTATTTATTCTTTGAACCGCTTTTTAATCGAACATTAGCTCGCGGCACTTGAAAATACTCGGACAAAAGTCTTTGAATATCAGCATTAGCTTTGCCATCTTCAGCGCATTGATTGGTAAAAACGTCATAAAGAGTAGAACTCGATCTTTCAACGCGAGGTTTAGAGCGGGCCGAAGCTTTAGCGCGAACCGAAATAATCATAGACTAATTTCTCAGCAAGACCAATGTATTTACTAGGGGTCAATTCCAACAACTTCTTTCGGTCGGCTAGACTCAAAGGCAATTGTTCGATGAAAATTCGTAATGATTCAGCAGTTATTGATTTACCGCGTGAAAAATGTTTTAATAATGCGTAAGGGTCATCAATTGTTACCTCTCCCTGAATCCCCGCCACGCGTAATTGGGTTTGAATAGCTTCAGTCAAAACCTCATAGTGTTGACTCAATTCCTCTGCGGTAACCATTTGATTTACATTCAACTCGGCTAAACCGTTTACCAGCATATTTACGCCGACTAACCAGTGTCCAAAAGCCACACCCACGTTTCTAAGAATCGTCGAATCAGACAAATCCCTTTGTAAACGAGATTGAATCAATTGATTGGACAATAAGCTGAACAATGCATCTGCCATTTCAAAATTCCCCTCAGCGTTTTCAAACTTAATCGGGTTGACTTTATGCGGCATGGTCGATGAACCCACTTGGTCAGTGTTAACTTCTAGGGAAAAAATTCCCCTGGAAATATACAACCAAAGGTCTGTAGATAAATTGTGCATAATCCTACCGCAGTGATTCAAAATGTCGAATAAAGTGCTTAGACTATCCCGAGGGTCGATTTGAGTAGTTAGCGAATTATACTCAAGGCCAAAAGTTGTTACGAAATCTCGTGCGACTTCGTCCCATGCAACTTCTGGAACTGCGAAAGTGACTGCAGAAAATGTGCCAGTCGAACCGTTGAATTTTCCAGCATACTCCAAAAATTTTAGGTTGCTGATTTGATTTTCAAGTCTTTGAGCGAATACTGCCAACTCTTTTCCTACAGTAGTTGGAGTAGCTGGTTGACCATGGGTCATGGCTAAAAGAGGAACATCAGCCCAATTTTGAGCTAGTTCCTTTAAAACACTCTTCAACTGATTGACAGAAGGCAATAATACTTGCTCAGCAGCCCCTCGAATAGCCAGAGTATAAGCCAAATTATTGATGTCTTCCGAAGTACAACCGAAATGCACCGCTAAGAGCAACTTGGCGTTGGGCTCATCTGATTCTAGCAGTCGATCCCGAATATAGTACTCCAAAGCTTTCACGTCATGCCCAGTAGTTCGCTCAATTAATTGAAACGCTTTAAAATCAAAGTCGTACGCTATTTTTCGCAATTCTTTTATGCGTGTTTCGGATAAAAACGGAAGCCCTTTTAGTACTTTTTTTTGGCATAAGCAAATTATCCATTCAATTTCTACCAGCGAGCGAAATCGATTCAACGCTGGCTCGGAAAAATAAGCCTCTAGATTATTAACCAACTGAGAATAACGTCCATCTAGCGGGGACAAAGACTGCATCATTTCCAGCTCAAATCTATAATTCGCGATTCATAGTTCAGCGAGTTTAACTTACAACAATACATTTTTAGCCGCTTTGGGTTAAACCCCATTACTCTTTCTTTTAAAAATCATGACGCACAATCACTTGGTCACGCTCAGGCCCCACCCCAATTAACGAAATGCGGCAATGAGAAAGCTCTTCTAAAGCCAAAACATAGTCACGACAATTCGAAGGCAGCTGCTTAAAATCGCGAATATTTTGAATATCCTCAGTCCAGCCAGGAAACAAATGATATTCAGGAACAACATTTTCGAACAAATTCATATCCATAGGCATCAAATGACTAACAACATGTTCAGGTTTGTTCTTACCTAAAATGCGGTAGCCCACACAAACTGGAATTTCGTCTAAATCACTCAAAATATCGAGCTTAGTCAAGACAATGTCAGTCAGTCCGTTTATCCTTGAAGCATACTCGGCGACTACAGCATCAAACCAACCGATTCGTCGGGGTCGTTGAGTAGTCGCCCCATATTCCGAACCTCGCTTACGAATTATTTGAGCCGTTTGTCCAAAAATTTCTGTAGGAAAAGGACCTTCGCCAACTCTGGTGCAATATGCCTTAGAAATTCCTATCACCGAACTAATTTCAGTTGGTCCCACGCCTGAGCCCGTCAGAGCACCGCCGGCAGTCGCGTTAGAAGAAGTGACATAAGGATAAGTTCCAAAATCTACGTCCAACATAGTAGCTTGCCCGCCTTCAAACAAAACTGATTTAGAGTCTTTTAGAGCATGATGAACTAACCAAGGAACATCTTTGACCATAGGTTTCAATCGATTAATATAAGGAATCAATTCCATAACTACTTGATTAACAGTAAAGGTCGGCAGATCGTATTGTTGAAAAATCGCGTTTTTAGATACTAAAGCGCGGCCAATTTTTTGTTCCAATTCTAATGGGTCGAATAAATCTGCAACTCGAATTCCGCTCCTGGCAATTTTATCAGCATAAGTCGGACCAATCCCCCGCTTAGTAGTGCCAATTTTTTGTTTTGTTGGATCATTTTCCAAAGCCGCGTCTAAAGTTTTGTGATAAGGCATAATCACATGAGCATAGGCCGAAACCACCAATTTAGAGACATTCACTCCCCGATTAATCAAATCTTGTAACTCTTGGAACAAAGTCGGTAAATCAATGACCATGCCATTGCCTAAAATTGGAGTGACATGTTCCCATAAAATCCCTGAAGGCAAAAGGTGTAAAGTATATTTCTCGCCTTGAACCACTACTGTGTGTCCTGCATTATTCCCCCCGTTATATTTCACCGCCAAATCAATTTTGGGTGC
>JAITFB010000094.1 GCA_031281695.1 Candidatus Servula neotermitis | reverse complement strand
CAGATGGCAGAAGGCAGAAGGCAGAAGGCAAAAAACAATTAGCGCAAGTGGACGATGAAGGCGTGACTTTTAAGAGTTATTTGGATGGATCGAAGCGGCATTGGACGCCAGAAATTTCTATGCAAATTCAATGGAAAATCGGCGCTGATATTATTTTCGCTTTCGATGAATTAACTTCGTTACACGATACTTATGGATATCAACGAGATTCTATCGAACGCACTTTTAGCTGGGCTAAAAGATGTATTCAAGAACATCAAAAACTGGATCCTGATAGTCAGCAAGCTTTATTTGGAGTGGTTCAAGGAGCCAACTTTGAAGATTTACGCAAACTTAGTGCTAGCCAAATTAATTCATTGCCTTTCGATGGTTTCGGTTACGGAGGCGCTTTAGAGAAAGCCAGAATCAGCGAAATTATTCAGTGGATCAATCAATGCGTTGACAGCTCCAAGCCTCGACATTTATTAGGTATTAGCGAAATAGACGACTTGTTTAATGCAGTCGAGAATGGGATTGATACATTCGATTGCGTGAGTCCAGCGCGAGTCGGACGAAATGGAGCAGTTTATACTTTCGATGGTCGTTACAATGTACAAAGACAACCTTATATTAGAGATTTACGACCTTTAGACCTAGAGTGCGAATGTTATACCTGCCAAAATTATACGCGTAGTTATATCAACCACCTGATTCGAGCCAAAGAAATGTTAGGCGGAATCTTGATTACCGTTCATAACGAATACTTCATCATTCATTTAGTCAAGCGGATGCGAGATGCCATTTTAAACGATAATTTCTCTAGTCTAAAACATCGCATACTAAATCGTTACTACCTCTGACGAGTTCAGCTCACAATTATTTACCGCTCTCTTAACTTGATCGGCCGCCTCAGTCTAAAATAGCCCAGATGAATCAATACTTTTTAGACAAATCACAACGTTTATGGCCGATTCCTAGCTAAGCTTGAATAGTGAATGTTGCCACACTGATTGCTTTATACGGTGAGGGGGACTTGGAAGCCTCCACAACTAGATTCCAAAAACTTATCGAGACTTTCCCCGACACTGACATCAATCCAATTGATTTGGATTTCTTCGTCGCCAGCGGCAGAGTCGAAATTCTAGGCAACCATACTGACCATCAAAACGGCAAAGTGATCGCGGCCGCAGTCAGCCAAGACATTATTGCGACAGCTGCCCCCAGAACTGACCAAAAATTCGCGTTATATTCAACTGGTTTCGAGCCTGTAGTGGTGGAACTAAACGATTTGAAAATCCGCGCAACCGAAAAAAATACCACCAAAGCTTTAGTTCGCGGAATCGCCGCTGGCTTAGTGAAATTAGGAGCTGGTAAAATCGGAATTACCGTTAATGCTGACTCAACCATCGGCATTGGTTCAGGGTTATCGTCATCAGCGGCCATCGAAGTCTTATTAGCTAAAATATACGCTTACTACAATCTATCTGACCAGCTTACTGATTTAGAACTCGCCCAAATCGCCCAACGAGCGGAAAATCAATACTTTGGCAAACCTTCAGGATTGATGGATCAAGCCGCTTCAGCTATTGGAGGGCTGATTGGCTTAGACTTTTACGATCCAGCCTATCCTCAAGTTTTACCTATGGATTTAGACCTCAATACAATCAATTACAATTTATGTACTGTCAATCTCAACACTGGTCACGAGAACTTATCCAATGAATACTCGAAAATTCCTCACGAAATGAAATCGGTCGCTAAGCTATTACAAACTGAGGTACTCTCCCAGTCGTCTAAAATGGAAGTGATTATGAACGCCCAATTGATTCGCAACAAACTCGGCGACCGCGCGCTCTTACGCGCTTTACATTTTTTCAACGAAGACGAAAATGTAAGCTATATTTTCCACCAATATCTAGAACATGAATTACGCGGCGACGAATTGGCTGAAGCAATTTTACAAGAAATGGCTCGTTCTGGATATCAAAGCTCATTATTATTACAAAACGTCAGCCTTAATAAACAACCCGAGCATCAGCCAGCAGCGGTGGCCTTAGCTCTTTCTGAAGAATTTTCCGAAAATGACACAGTGCGCGGCACTTACCAAAGAATTCATGGAGGTGGCTTTGGCGGAACTATCTTAGTCGCTGTCCCCCAAGAACGCTTTCAAGCTTACCAAGAATTTATGGAGCCGGTATTCGGTAAAGGCTCAGTTACTAAATTACGATTACGCAACATCGGCTGTAAAAAGCTTGACTTATAGTTTTAATACTGTTTCAATTGCTCGGCGGTAGTAAAACCCGAGTCAATAACAAATTGAACTGGCTGAGTCCCTGGAGCATCCGATTCTCCAGTTTTAGTAATTGGAACTGAATCGAGGAAAACCGATGGAACGTCTAAAACATTATTATTCATAGATGAATCAGTCGAGACAGTTTCTCCCTCAAGAATTTGAATGCAAACTTCAGCCGTTTTATTGGCCAACTCACGAGTATCTTTCCAAACGGTTTGGCCTTGGAGGTTTTGATTGATATTATACAACGCATAATTCGTCGCATCCTGGCCTGTAATCCAAGGCCATTGTTCTGAGCCTGGCTTCCATTGCGAAAAGCTGGAATCGCGCAAAGCGTTAATCACGCCCTGACTAATAGCATCGCTAGGCGAAAGCACAGCATGGAGCGCAGTTCGACCTTCATCGTACTTAGACAAACGAATTTCCATCTCTTTTTGAGCATTCTCCAATTTCCAAGAGTCAATTGAAATAGATTGCCATTGTTCAGCCGAAAAATTTTCATTCACTCGATTCGAGGGCGAGACTAAAGTCCCATTAGCGAAATACGGTTGTAACAATTCCCAAGCGCCTCTGAAATAGAATTTCGCATTATTGTCATCGGAAGATCCGCTGAATAATTCAACGTTAAAGGGACCTTTTTCGCCTTTGGCTAAACCCAGCTTGTCAATGATATACTGAGCTTGCGCTTGCCCAATAGTCTCTAATTTAAACGATAAATAATAATCAACCGCCGAAGTATCCATGATTAAACGATCGTACGCAATCACTTTGATGCCAGCTGCACGAGCTTTATCCACCGACGAAACCAGCGATGTTCCATTTTTCGCAGCGATGACCATGATTTTGGCGCCTTTAGTAATCGCATTCTCAATTTCAGTATTTTGTCGGTCAATTTTATTTTCAGCAAAAGACAAATCCACTTTATACCCAGCCTCCGTAATCACCCGCCGTAGTTCAGCCCCATCGCGGGTCCAACGCTCATCTTCCTCATTTGGCAAAGAAACGAAAACCAAATCTCCGGCTTCTGGAGCTGGATTGGCGCTATTTGAAATATTTGGAGTTGGCTGAGTCGTTGCCCCGCAACCTGTGATACCTAAAACCAGCCCCACACTCGCTACCAGCGACCAAATTTTTTTCATAGGCTTCCTTTATAGAACACAAACCCAGTTTATTATACTTACAACAGAATTTTTAGGCCCGTGAATTATCTTGTTCTTCAATATTCACATCCCGAAAGGTCAAAACCTGAACTGATTTCACAAAACGATTCGGCCGAAAAATGTCCCAAACCCATGCATCACTTAGAGTTAATTCATAATATACGTCAGCGCGCTCATTACAAACTTTTAAATCCGCATGATTAGCCAAATAGAAACGTCGGTCGGTCTCTACAACATACTTGAACGAGCCCACAACTTGTTGATACTCTCGGTACAATTGTAACTCCAATTGATTGGCGAAAGCTTCAGGAGTGTCGGCGCTCATAAACTCAGTTTACTTTGAAGGCTGGGTTTTGAATGATGGAACACTTGTCAATAGCGCCAATCCAATTGTAACTCTTGCGTTAGGTTAAAAAGCACTGGAAAACCTAGAATCAACTGCTCAGTTTACTCTGAATTATGGCGCGCGCTTGTTGGGCGTCAGCTTTGCCTTGAGTGCTTTTCATAACTTTGCCGATAATTACGCCCAGCGGTTTCATATCTCCAGCTCGTAAACGGGTCGCAATATCTGGATTATCCGCTAAAGCTTGTTCGACTGCAGTTTCGATTAAACCAGTGTCGCTCACTAACCGCAAACTTCTTTTTTCCACCACCTCCGAAAGATTTCCTTCTTGCTTCAAAACACCTTCTAAAGCCGATCGCGCTAACTTGTCGTTCAAAGTTCCAGTTTCAATTAATCGTTCCAGCTCCACCACGACTGACGGAGTCACATTTAGTTCAGAAATTTCGGCGTTGGATTCGTTGGCAAACTTGCTAATCTCGCCCAACCACCATTTTCTGGCTTTAGTCGCTGGAACTTGCAATTGCACAGTTTGTTCGACCAAGTCCAAAACTCCAGCGTTCACTACATCGCGCATTTCTTGGTCCGTGAACTGCCATTCCTTTTGCAGACGTTGGCGTTTGGCGGCTGGTAACTCTGGCAAACTTTGTCTAATAGCTTCGACTTGCTCAGCGCTAGTTATAATCGGCACTAAGTCTGGATCCGGAAAATAGCGGTAATCATCCGAGTCCGATTTAATCCGCCCTGAGGAAGTTTCGCCGTTTTCTTCATGGAAGTGACGAGTTTCTTGAACAATCGACAATCCAGCCTCCAATAAATACGCTTGCCGACGAATTTCGTAAACACAAGCTTTGTCAATTGAGCGGAAAGAATTAACGTTTTTGGTTTCGGTGCGGGTTCCTAAATGGCCACTATTTTTAGGCGACAAAGACAAGTTCACGTCCGCTCGCAAATTTCCGCGTTCCATTTTAGCTTCCGAAACGCCCAAAGTTACGAAAATATCTCGCAAGGATTTGACATAAGCTGCCGCAACCTGGGGGGTCAAACTGCCTGCGCCTACGATCGGTCGAGTCACGATTTCGACTAAAGGCACGCCCGCGCGGTTGTAATCAATCAAAGCGTAATCAGCGCCGTGAATTCGGCCAGTAGCTCCGCCGACGTGGGTATTTTTTCCAGCATCTTCTTCCATATGAGCGCGCTCAATTTCAATCCGAAAAATTTGGCCTTCCACTTCCACGTCCAAATATCCGTTGACTGCAATCGGTTGATCAGATTGAGAAATTTGATAGTTCTTAGTTAGATCTGGGTAAAAATAATTCTTGCGCGCAAACCTAGATATTTCAGCGATTTGGCAATTCAAAGCCAGCCCGATTTTAATAGCATAATTCAAAGCTTGCTCATTCAAAACTGGCAAAGACCCCGGCAGACCCAAAGAGACTGGAGTAGTTTGAGAATTAGCTGGCGCTCCCCAACTCTGTTCGGCTGGACAAAACATTTTGGTTTTAGTGCTCAATTCAACGTGGCATTCAATTCCAAAAACTGGATCATATTTGTCCACGGCTGTGTCATAATCTAAGAGTTCGTCCATGGCTCGCTCCGCTCTGGGATGACAGATGACAGATATCAGATGGCAGATTATTATTATTGTCAGTGTAAGAGCCACTGGCACCCACGCCCTGATATTCGTTGTTATCTGATTTCTGATTTCTGATTTCTGATTTCTGGTCCAACGACTGCAACATCCCAGTCTCTAAAGCTGAAGCGACCTCAAACACTTTGGCATCGTGTTTTTGCCAGCCAATAATTTGAAAGCCAACTGGCAGTCCTTGGGATTGACCAACTGGGATGGAAATGGCGGGGACGCCGGCTAAATTGATGGGGAGAGTCGCGATGTCGTTCATATACATAGTCAAAGGATCGCCCAGTTCTTCGCCCAGTTTGAAAGCGGTGGTTGGAGCAGTCGGCGAAACCAATACATCGCAATTGGAAAAGGCTGACTGAAATTCGTTGATCAACAACGTGCGCACTTTCAAGGCTGAGCCGTAATAAGCGTCATAATATCCGGCCGAAAGCGCATAAGTCCCTAAGAGGATTCGGCGTTTGGTCTCCCAACCAAAACCTTGGCCGCGAGTTTCGGCCATCATAGTTTCGGCAGTCACTTCTTTATCGGTCGGAACCGCCCGCAATCCATAGCGCACTCCGTCGAAACGCTCCAAGTTGGAGGAAGCTTCGGAAGGTTGGACGATATAATATGCGCCCAAAGCGTATTTCAAAGACGGCAAAGTCACTTCCACGATTTTGGCGCCCATATTGGACAAACTGGCCAAGGCCAAATCGAATTGCTGTAAAACTCCTGGCTCAAAGCCTTCTCCGTGCAATTCTTTGATTACTCCTACAGTTTTGCCGGCCAAGTCTTGGGTTTGACCTTTTTGAGCAGCTTGGACTACTTCGGGGAAAAATTCCGGAATGGAAGTGGAGTCGCGATAATCGTAGCCTTGAATAACTTCTTGCAACAATGCCGTATCCATCACGCCTCTAGCCATCGGTCCAGCTTGATCTAACGAACTGGCCATCGCAATCAAACCGTAACGCGAAACTACTCCGTAAGTTGGTTTGAAGCCCACGGTTCCGGTCACCGCTGCTGGTTGCCGGATAGAGCCGCCAGTGTCTGTGCCGATCGCCCAAGTCGCCATGTTACCAGCGATGGCGGCCGCACTTCCGCCGGATGAACCTCCCGGAATCCGCTCTAAGTCGCGGGGGTTTTTAGTGATTTGAAAAGCTGAAGTTTCAGTCGACGA
>JAITFB010000078.1 GCA_031281695.1 Candidatus Servula neotermitis | reverse complement strand
TTAGGCCAGTAATCCGCTGAATCGTCCCGGTGTCCATTCCCTCAGCAAGCATAGCCTGAGCAATTTCGCGTTTGCTTTGTTGAGCGCCTTGTTGGAGACCCTTTTGAAGACCTTGTTCGAGACCTTCTTGTTTAGCGATTCTTACGTCGGCTTTTAAGGACACAATATCTTGTTTGCCTTTGAAAATGGACATTCCTCGTAAACGATCAGCGAAACTTGCGTTGTAATCATTCATCAAATTCCAAGCTTGCTCAATGGTCATAGATTTTTCAGCAATCGCCATTAGTTCCTCCTTGCTCTGCGCTCGTAGAAACGCCAGCCAATATTCAATACCCGGCGGTTCAGATCCAATATTGGGAAGTTCATCTACAACAATTTTATCAGGTTCTAACGAAATTATTCTCACCAATTCCGACAGCGATTGCAAATTATTTTCCTCCATGACAATATATCTATGCATGATTTGATCATCATTAGTCCAAGCGATTGAATTCAGGATCCAAATCGATACAGCTGGTTTCAACTCCGCATATGATTTGCCTTTCATAGATTGACTGACGATAAGCCGAAAACCATAATACAGCATCCGCTCAGCTAATCCCTCTTGGAGATAATTCTGCATTTCTAAATTAATTAATCTTCCGTTCTTGTCCTCAACAAATATGTCCATCCCGATGGTTTTTTCGTCAACTGATTCTCCAACATTTTGAGAATCAACATAACGGAGATCATCGTAGTCCTCCAATTTCCCTCCAAAAATGCTGAACAACAAAGAGGCTAAAAACCTTTGGTTTTTCTCAGTTCCGAACAGCAGCTTGAACACTAAATAATGACTAGAGTAGAAATACTCCCCATTGGTATTAATAATCTGATCCATTTTTTCTATGTTTTCTTTCATAAGATATGCCTTTCTGTATTTTCGCGCAGCTCGTGCTGCGATATATTTTCAGATTATACCTCAGTTTTAAGGTCTGAAATAACTTTTTTATTTGTGCATAACTTTTAATCGAGAAGGGTTTTTTGCGTCTATAGCACGTATAATAAAATTTTTGGATTTTTGCTAAATTTTAAAACGAGGTGATTGAGAGTTGTGCCAGGGGTTAGGAATAGGCAATTAATAGTTAATAATCGATGAGAATGATTTCTGCGAAGGAGTCTTTGGTGGAAGGTTAGGAATTATAGGTGTGAGATTGTCATCACTGCAAGAGCCGTTGGCGGAGAGAGGGGAATTAGGGGTTCGTTGAGTGGGATTGTTATCGGTTAGAGAGCCTTTGGCGGGAGGTGATAGGTATGTTAGTTCACTTGAACTGCAAGATTTCAAGCGTTGAGTCGCCAGGTTTTGCTAAAATTATAATATGAGCAATAGTTCCACTCCAGTTCTAAAACGGATGCCAATTGGTATTCAAAACTTTCCGGAGATTGCTAGCCAAAATTATGCATACGTTGATAAAACTGGGCTGGTTCATCAACTAATCAATGACACTAAACACAATTTTCTCTCACGGCCCAGGCGGTTCGGTAAGAGCCTTTTAGTTTCGACGCTGAAGGCTTATTTTCAAGGTAAGGCTGACTTATTCAAAGGACTGGCTTTAGAAAAATTAGAACCTTCGGTTGAGGACGGTGGCTGGGAAAAACACGAAGTGATTCATTTTGATTTCGCTGCCGGAGATTTTTCACGTGGCGATATTGAATCCCTACATATCCAGCTGGACAACACTCTGATCCCTCTGGAACAAAAATATCAGGTAATTCCTCCGGCGCTGACAAATCACGGCTCTCGTTTTCTTAACCTAATCAGGACAATCTTTGAGCAAACCCAAGAACGAGTCGTGGTCTTATTCGACGAATATGACAAACCTCTTTTATCTCGGTTGGAACAATTTCAAACCGAGACCGACCAGGTCCATAGTGAACTTCGAGCCTTCTTTACCGTTCTTAAATCCGCAGACGAATACATTCGCTTCAGTCTTCTGACTGGTATCACTAAGTTTGCTAAACTCACCCTGTTTTCCGGTGCCAACCAGCTGGCGGACCTTTCCCTTATCCCCCAATACAGCGCAATTTGTGGTATCACTCAGGAAGAGCTGGAAAACAATTTCCAACCCGAAATCGAAGAATTGGGCCAAGCGAATGACTTAGATTATGCCCAGACTCTGGACAAATTACGCGAGGAATACGATGGCTACGACTTTACTGGAGACCAAATTAAAGTTTACAATCCTTTCAGCACGATTAATGTGCTCCACCGAAAGAAATTTTCTAACTATTGGTTTGAGTCCGGCACTCCGACCTTTTTAGTTAAGCAGATTCAGCAAAACCATTTTAACCTGTTGAAATTCGAAAACGACATATATTCTTCGGCCCCAGATATCGAAAACTATCGGCCGGAAGAACCTGATATTATTCCCTTGATGTTCCAATCTGGGTATTTGACCATTCAAGGAATTGAGGCTGACACTCAAGAATATATCCTAGGTTATCCCAACAACGAAGTTCGCTATGGGCTGTTGAACCAGTTAATGAAATTTCAAACTCCAGTGTCATTGTCCAGCGATTTTGACTCCGCTCGATTTTATAAGGACTTGAAAAAGCAGGATTTCGACAATTTTTTCCAGCGTTTAAAAAGTTTCTATTCCAGCATACCTTACGACCTCAATACCGGCTCTGAAAAATTCTATCAAGGCATATTTTATATGCTGGTTACATTGATTGGCCAATATGTGAAAGTTGAAGAACATCACGCTGCGGGATCGTCTGATGTGGTTATTGAAATGCCCAATCAAATTATTGTGATTGAATTTAAGCTCGATGGGTCGGGGACTCCCGCTGATGCGTTAGCTCAAATTGAAGCTAAAGGCTACGCAACTAAATACGAAAACGATCCTTCCGAAACTCGACTGGTAGTGAAGATTGGAATTACTTTTGATAACGAGCAGCGGACTGTGAAAGAATATGAGGTTAATCCCCCTCTAATCCCCTAGGGGAGGCGTGTTCCTCAATCAGTAACTGCAGAGGTCGACCCCAGTGCATCTGCCAGTTTACGCATAAATTCCGCCATAGCTCCGCGGTTAACTGGATCTTGCGGCCGAAAAGCCGACTTACCAGAAATATGACCTGAGCCTTGGGTAATCTTGTTTTGAGCCAACCAATTGATCGCACCGATCCGTGCTTGAGAAAGTCCTTTGACTTTAGAGGTCTGATTAAGGTGGTGGTATTTAACAGTCACATCTTTAGTTTTAACATCAGGGAAAACCGAAGTTGAACTAGGAACATTCTTCACTCCAGCAAACTTTTGCATAAATTCGGCCATAGCGCCACGAATCACTGGACTGTTTGGGCAAAATTGAATGCCACTCGGATGACAACCTACTGTGATTCCAGTATCGGCCAACCAAAGAATAGCGTTGTAGCGTTGAGGATTACTCTTGCGTAAAGCACTAATATCCTGAAATTTAGTCGGCGCATCTGCGTATTTTTCGGCTATCTGAGCGTCAGTCCAGCCAGCTAAACGTTGCAAAAATTGAGCCATGGCGCCCCGGTTGACAACATTGTTGGGCTGATA
>JAITFB010000045.1 GCA_031281695.1 Candidatus Servula neotermitis | reverse complement strand
TCGTCCATCACGAATGAATCGTAAGCAATCAAGTTGACTTCCCTCTCCGGCATCGAACCGCTTTCCGGCGCACAACCAACCAAAGTCAGTCCGAACATAAAGATCATTGCCGAGATGGCAAATTTAGGTGTTTTCATTTTGCTCCTTTCGCTAGCATTACCTAGATCAAGTTATTTGCGTTTAGTCCTTTGGACAATCTCAGCTTTCGCTCCGCATTTCTAGTTTACCAGTTCCGTGAGTTAGCGACTAGACTGTTTTTCTAAATTGAACACTTCATCGCTTTGCGCGGCCACCTCTTTGGAGTGAGTAACAATAATCACACACTTTTGGTCTTGATGCGCCAACTTTTTGAAAATTTCCACAATGTCGTTTTGAGTAGCGGAGTCCAGATTGCCAGTAGGTTCATCAGCCAACAGTATGTCTGGAAAGAAACTTAGAGCTCTTGCAATCGCGACTCTTTGTTGTTCTCCGCCGGAAAGATGCAGAATTTTTTTACTACCCAATTCGTCGTCCAAATCTACTCGACTTAGTAAATCGTTCGCAATCTCTTTCTTAGCCTTTTCAAATTTTTTTCCGCTGGCATCCATAGATAGGATTATATTTTCCAAAACCGATAATTGCGGTAACAAATTGTAACTTTGGAAAATCACCCCAACATTTTTGGACCGGTATTTATATCGATCAACTGTTCGAATATCTGTTCCATTATAAATCACTTTTCCGCTGGTTGGGGTGGTAAGACCTGACAACAACGAAAGTAAGGTGGTTTTTCCGCTGCCAGATCGTCCTGTAATTGCGTAGATTTTCCCTTTTTCAAAAGCGTAGTTCATGTTCACTAACACTTTCCTACCTCTGGGCTTATATGAATATCCCACGTTCTCTAATTTTAGAATCGCCATAATTTCCTTTCTCTCACTAACATTTCTTATGACCGGTCTGACAATATTTGGAGCGGTTCATATCGCACGACGGATACTGTTCCGCCAACTGATGATAAAATACTCAGCAAAATGGCAATCCCCAGCAATTGTCCTAAGATTGCAAAATTCATAGTCGCATTGAGTTGATCCACGTAGCTCACGTTTGCGCTGCGCCAGCTGAAACCATTGTTGCCCATAGTTTGCTCCGGCCCGCCTCCAGGAGTGGAGTTGTTCCCGCCTCCGCCGAACTGATCGGGACCATTTTCTCCGGAAATCATTCCTCTTCCAAATTGAGTTTGCTCAGATTCGGACTGGTTTTCCATCGAGCTGATTTGGTTGGAAAGCATGGCGTTCGCTACAGGTACGCTGCTTACAGCTGCAATCGAGGATCCGATTCCGACGCTAACCAATGCAACAATCAACAATTCCGTTGCGAAACCTAAAACGACTTTGGGTTTGGAGATTCCCATCGCAGTATATACGCCGATTTCATATTTTCGGTCCCGAATATTGATCAAATTTACCACCACCAAAATCACTGCTCCAACCCCCAAGATGATGTACAACATAGTGAGCGCGAAGTTACTTAAGTTTTCCAAAGGAACCAGCGAAGATTCGAAGGTGGTCAAGTCCGTTGAAGCGACAGTGTAATTGGCAATATCTTTATCACCATCCAAAACTACTGAATCTTTCGCAGCGACAAATGCATCATAGTCTTCTTTGGAGTCAAACACATAAGTGAATTGAATGTTGCTGGTCAACTCTGAAGTCCCATCGATATATTCAGGCTCTTGGCCGCTTTCCGAAGCATTAGGTCCGAAGGAGCCTCGACTGCCAACTTCAATTTGCACATCGATTTTATTAGCGACCGAATTAGCAATAATTGCTTCTAAAGTTTTGTAATTCGTGTAGATGGCGTTTGCAGGATCTTGGACCATATTGTTCATACCACCACCACCACCAACAGGATTTGATTGGTTGTTGTTTTGATAAATGCCCACAATATTTAACTCATAAATTTCTTCAGCATTATTTGGATTGGCTAACTGGATTTTATCTCCCACGTTAAGACTATTATAGATTGCCAATTGCGAATTGATAATCACATTGTTGTCAGCGGAATCATAAGGAAACACCTCCCCTTCGGTCATAGTGAAAGTTCCATCCTGAGCTTTGGTAACCGCTTGATCATCTGAAAAACCTGTCAGATTAAAGTCACTGATTCCGAACATCCCCATTACGTTAAAACTCCTGCCTCCGGTTTCATTGCTTTCGTTGCTCGAACTTGAAACCGCTTCTAAACTTTCGCTGGCAGAATTTAATCCAGCAGAATCAGTGTAAAAATAACTAGAAACTCCAGGTAATTCAGTGAACTTCAGATAATCGTCAAAAGATAAAGCACTATCTTGGATTTGATTTCGAAAGCCAGACCGGAAATCTTCGCTAGGTTCGCCTGACTGATTTTCTTGTTGTTCTGCGAAAACTTGATTTCGATTAAATTGTATATTGCCAGTAATCTGCAAATTTTCCAATCCAGCCACTCTCGCCGCATTAGCAGCGTTGGAAATTGATAAAGCAATCGCGCTGGAAGCTATAATGGTAACAATGATTATCGCGATCAAGACATTTCGACCAATTGAACGCGATATATTCAAGACCGCGTTTTTTATTACAAACATAAGCTTAGTTTGTTTTATTCACCTTAGGTAAAACTGAATATTAACTGAGAATTTGCTGAAAATTATTTTCGTCATTCTTGTCATTGCTCGGGTGCGCGGATACTTTTGTCATGATTTGGGATTTCGTGCAACAAAAGATTGATGGAGTGTTTTAGCTTTTCCAACATTTTTTAAGGATTAATTACCTTATTCTCTAAGGGTTCGGCTGAGTGCATATTATAAGATAAATCTATGCAGTTCGACGATTTTTTAGACGCTATTGACGGCGTAATTTGGGGTCCGTATCTTTTGATCCCGTTGTTATTGGGAACCGGGGTAATCCTGACGTTCCGCTTGAAAGGCGTCCAGTTACGCAGTTTGATTCCAGCTTTGAAATTAGGGTTACTAAAGCGCAAAGACGACAGTGGCGAAGGCGATATATCTCAATATCAGGCCTTGACCACAGCCTTGGCCGCGACAGTCGGGACCGGCAATATCATCGGAGTCGCGACCGCGATCTCTTTTGGCGGTCCTGGCGCAGTTTTTTGGATGTGGGTGACTGGGCTTTTCGGTATGGCATCCAAATATGCAGAAGCTTTTTTGGGATCCAAATACCGAGAGGTGGATGAAAAAGGTGAGCAATCCGGCGGACCGCAAGTGTTCTTGAAGCGAGCGATTGGCGGACCTTTGGGTAAAATTTTAGCCACTTGTTTTGCCATATTTGGAGCATTCGCAGCCTTTGGCATTGGCAATATGACTCAAGCTAATTCGATTTCCGTGCAACTCGCTAACGCGACTGACGGCGCGGTTCAAGGTTGGATGGTCGGAATAGTTATTATGATTACGACTGGTTTGGTTTTATTGGGAGGGATCACCCGTATCGGAAAAATGACTGCTGGATTGGTCCCCTTGATGATTGTCTTGTACATCGGCGGAGGCATCATTGTGCTGGTGGCCAATGCTCAAAATTTATTGCCAGCGTTTCAAGCCATTTTCGTGAGCGCGTTTACTGGGTCGGCGGCGCTCGGCGGTTTCGCTGGCGCGGGAGTGGCACTGGCGATGCGCTACGGCATGGCTCGTGGGATTTTTTCCAACGAATCTGGCATGGGGTCAGCCTCAATTGTGGCCGCGGCGGCGCAAACTTCTCATCCGGTTCGTCAAGGTTTGGTTTCGATGACCCAAACTTTCATCGACACTATGATTGTGGTCTCGTTCACTGCTTTGGTGATATTGAGTTCGGGAGGCTGGTACAATGAGGCCAAAGACGATGGGAGTTTGAATCCTGGAATTTTCACTCAGGAAGCATTTCAGTCAACCTTTTTAGGCGGGATTGGAACTTGGATCGTAGTGATCTCGCTGGTATTTTTCGCATATTCCACCATCATCGGTTGGAGTTATTATGGGGAGAGGTGCTTGGTTAGCTTGCTGGGCATCAAGGCTCAAATTCCTTACCGTTTGCTTTTTACTCTGGTTACTTTTGCGGGTTGTGTGATTGAGTTGACTACAGTTTGGACTATCGCGGACATTTTGAACGGACTGATGGCTATTCCTAACTTGATTGGTTTGCTAGCGCTATCTGGTCTAGTCGCCCATGAAACTGCGGCCTACCTAAAAAAAGACCCCACTTTGGAACTGGACAATGTCGAACCTTTCCCACTTCGTCAGTGGACCCCCGGCCAAGGCTGGAAAGAGATTGAGTGAGCCTCATTATTCACTCAGCTAGATACTAAAGATTGCCAGTTTTTTGAATAAGCTCCTACTGTAATGTCCGTCCATAAAATACTGTAAAAAATCTTGACATATTCAACTGTCTAATGTAAACTAGATACATGAAAACGAATGTGGCTCAAAATTTGGTACGCTTGCGTAAAACTAGAGGTCTCACTCAACAGTATTTGGCTAACTTGCTTCAAGTATCGCGTCCAACTTATATCA
>JAITFB010000037.1 GCA_031281695.1 Candidatus Servula neotermitis | reverse complement strand
CACTCGATATTATGGTGCAAGTGCCCTAGGGGCGACCGATGTCACTTATCTGCCATCTGACATCTGTCATCTGACATCTGTAAGCTGGAGGCATAATGGCTAAACTTTGGCGAGGCGTTTTGACCGAATACGCTGACTTGTTACCAGCCAATTTAACTCATAACATTGTGACTCTGCAAGAAGGTGGAACTCCATTAATTGAGGCGCGTGCCATTGCTGAACAAATCGGAAATGGAGTGTCAGTTTGGCTCAAATTCGAAGGAGCTAACCCCACTGGCAGTTTCAAGGATCGAGGCATGACCGCCGCCATTACCGACGCCAAAAATGCTGGCAGCCAAGCGGTAGTTTGCGCTTCGACTGGCAACACTTCGGCAAGCGCTGCCGCATATTCAGCTCAAGCCGGGCTAACTTGTTCAGTCTTAGTTCCGCAAGGCAAAATTGCGATGGGGAAGCTGGCTCAAGCCATCGCGCATAACGCTAAAGTTATCCAAATCGACGGCAATTTCGATGATTGTTTAGTCTTAGCTCGCAAACTCGCCGAAAATTATCTAGTCACTTTAGTCAACTCCATCAACCCAGCCCGCATGCAAGGCCAAAAAACTGCCGCCTTTGAAATTGTGGATCAATTAGGCAGATTCCCAGACATTCACTGTATTCCAGTGGGCAACGCCGGCAATATCACGGCATACTGGATGGGCTTTCAAGAATATTGTCGCAAAACCCATTTGGATACTGACACTGTCGTAACCACTGGCACAGCGACTGCTGCTGACGCTCCATCAAAGTCACCAGCATTGGTCGGCTACCTCAATGGGCGCGGTGTTGGTGTTACAATCTCAAGAACGAATGCATCAGATTCAGATACTGCGACGGATCATACTGCAAACGCTGGTAGCACAGCGAATGACACCAGCGTTGTCACAGAGATCCACTCTGCGACTGGCACTGTAGCGGCTCCGACCGCGATGTGGGGGTTTCAAGCTGAAGGGGCGGCGCCGTTAGTGGATGGGTACATCTTCGAGCATCCCGAAACCATCGCCAGCGCAATTCGCATCGGCAATCCAGCCAGGGCTGAAGATGCTTTAGCGGCAGTTTCTGAATCCCAGGGACTCCTGGATAAAGTTTCGGATACTGAAATCTTGGCCGCTCAAAAATTGATTAGTAACACCACTGGCGTATTTTGCGAGCCAGCTTCAGCCGCCTCTATCGCTGGTTTATTGAAGTCGGCTAAAAAGGGTTTAGTACCAGCAAATGCCACCATCACTGCAACGCTGACAGGACATGGATTGAAAGACCCTAGTTTTGCTTTGCAAGATTCAACTGGCGCAGCTCTCAAACCAATTGAAGCGCCCAATTATTTGACACGAGTGGCGACTTTGCTTGGGTTGTGAACCACCAGCTAAACTAACATTATGCCCCACCAAATTTTAGCCCAGTTGAACGCGCAACAAACAGCGGCGGTGACTGACGAGCATGATGAATTGTTGATTTTAGCTGGCGCAGGATCAGGCAAAACACGCACTTTGACCCATCGGATTGCTTGGTTTTTAGAGCAAAAAAAAGCCAAACCTTTTGAAATCTTGGCGATTTGTTTTACCAATAAAGCGGCCAATGAATTGAAGAAACGGATGGTAAGTATGGTGGGCAATTTGGCTGACAGCATGCAAGTTTCCACATTTCACAGCGCCTGCTTGAGAATTTTACGGACTGAAGCTCCAGTTTTAGATTTTTTGCATAACTTTTCTATTTACGACGAAGTAGATTCTAAGCGGTTGCTGGGAGAAATTTTGGAAGCTCAAGACATTGACCCTAAAAGGTTTTCGCCATCAGCGTTTAAGCATCAAATTTCCCTTTTGAAGAATCATTTAATCACGCCTGGAGAATATATCGAATCTCTAGAAACCAAGAATCGTTATTCAGTGGAATATTTGACTACGCGGGTTTATCCGGAATACATGCAACGTTTGAAAGCTAATCACGCTTTGGATTTCGATGACATTTTGTATTACACCGCTCAACTTTTAACGACGAATAATGAAGTGCATGCACATTATTACCATCGGTTCAAACATATTTTTGTAGATGAATATCAAGACACTAATCGCGCGCAATACGTTATTGTTAGGGCTTTGCATGTTCCTCCAGCGGACTTAGGCCCAATTAAGGTTCAACATACTTTGACTGTAGTAGGGGATTCTGACCAATCGATTTATAAATTTCGCGGATCTAACGTTCGTAACATTATGGATTTTGAACGAGATTTTCCTAAAGCGAATACTTTGGTTTTGGCTCAAAATTATCGGTCTTTACAACCGATTTTGGATGTAGCTAATCAAGTCATTCAGCCCAATTTTTCGATCCACAAAAAAGAGTTAGTGGCCGATCGCTCTGGCGGCCAGCTGGTGGAAATAAATCATTTCGATACTGATTTAGCCGAGGCGGAAAGTATTGCCAATGAATTGGAGCGGTCTTCGGATTTGGCTGATACAGTAATTTTATACCGCAACAATTCTTTATCTAGAACTTTAGAAGAGGCCTTAACTAAGCGTCGAATCCCTTACAAAATCGTGGGCGGTGTGCGATTTTACGAGCGTAAAGAAATCAAAGACTTAGTGGCGTATTTGAAATTGATAGCCAACCCCAACGATGACATTTCTTTTAAGCGGGTGGTCAATGTGCCGAAACGAGCGATTGGGACTACGACAATCAATCGGTTAGACGAATTAGCCAGATTGCAAAACTCTAGCTTGTTCGCAACAGTTCAAACTGCGGCACTTCAGCAATTGAACGCTAACGCGCAGAATAAATTGTTGTTGTTTGTCGGATTAGTCAAAGAATTACAAGCCTTTGCGGGTGTTATTGAATCTGCGAGCGAAGCAACCGCAGTTTCGTCCACCGACGTTGGTACTGGGTCGTCGCAATCGCAGTCTGCATTATCAACCTTAGTTCCAGTCAATGACGCTGGCGAAGTCCTTGAAGGTCAAGAGTCAGTTATATTATCCGACGACAAAAGCGTCGAAGAAAATAAAGCTCCGACTGTCAGTGAGATTTTGGACCGAGTAATTATGCTCACTAAATTTACTGACACTTACATGGTCTCCAAAGATCCTACGGACCAAGCGCGTTTGGATAATATTCAGGAATTAGTCAATATAGCTCATGAATTTTCTGACGAAAATGAATCAGGCACTTTGATGGATTTCTTGGAGCGCATCAGTTTATATACCGATTTGGATCAAATCGATGTGGATGATCCGGATTTCGTTTCTTTGATGACTTTGCATAGTTCTAAGGGGTTGGAGTTCGGTACTGTCTATATTATTGGTTTAGAAGAAGGTTTGCTTCCCGCTTTCCAGTCAATGGATAATCTCGAAGATGTCGAAGAAGAGCGTCGTTTGTTTTACGTGGGTATAACTCGCGCTAAAAATCGATTGGTGATCAATTTAGCACGAAGTCGCTATCGGTTCGGCAAATTAAATTTCGCTACCCCCAGCCGTTTTTTGAAAAGTATTTCCGAAACCAGCGTCAATCTCAACGATGATGCTCAAGCCGCTCGCTTTGATCTCGCAGGCTTTACTAGTGTCCAAGTCTAAATCGCTTTTGCTAGGGCTTTTGCTCACCGCGAAAGTTTTACTCTGGCCGACCGTATTGTTGATGATAGCCATTTTCTTCTTTGGTTTGACCAATGCCCCTTTCGAAGTTAGCGATTCCGAAATTGTGCAGGACTCTTTAGCGTTAGTTTTAAAGGTTTTATTACTTTCGGCGGGATTTCCAACCCAAATCGCCGGAGTGTATTTGCAATTTGCCCCTTTGTGTTTGAGCGGACTGATGCTGATTTTAGCTGTTCGTTTCCATGCGAAATACGCAAAATATATTACTTGGTTGAGCTCCTTCGCGGCTTGGTTTTGGTATGCGATTTTACTCAGTTTGGCGCGGTTGGTTGATTTGGGCTGGGAGTTCAACCAATTTTTGAGTTGGGACCTACTCATGCCAGGCCTATTTGGCTTGGGAGCTGTGTTATTGCCTTGTTTGGTTTTTCAAGCCCGAATGGATGGCAGCCGAACAGCGTATTTTATAAATACACTGTTTGCACGTTTCTCTAAAAGCGATAATTTACGGAAAAATTTTAGTCGACTAATCCGTTTCAGCGCAATTGTTATCTTGGGCATTTTAGTTTGCGGATTGGGGCTTACTCTGATTAACACGATCAATAAATGGTCCATTTTCGTTGAATCCTTTGAGGCCCTAACCGGCGGCGATGGATTTTCGATGGCGGGCTTAATTTTAGTTTGTTTAATGTGGTTTCCCAATTTATTTATACTGAATTTCAATCAAGTGGGGTCGATTTTCGATTTATTCAATTGGTGTTCGAACCCAAGTTGGTGTACTCCAACTTTGACTGAGTCGCCATTGAGTTTTCCAATTATGGATTGGGTATTCTCAAGCGACCAGCTGTTTTTTAGTTTGATTCTCGCTGGTTTGGTTATGGTTTGCGGGATCATTTTTGGTTATAAATTTTATGTTTTTCCACCAGCAATCAGAAACAATTCCGCTTCGTCTTCTTTAAAGTTGATGAAAAGCGCCGCTTTAGGAAATTTTATTCTAAAATTGTTTTCGGAATTGTTATTGATTTTGATACCGACTTGGTTTTTCCGAACATTGGCTGGGGTACGTTTAGGGACTTATTATTTTAGCGGAGTATTCAGCGAGTTGATTTTTATCAGTGTTTTTTTCTTCTTAGGTGGCTTGATTTATTTATTGTTCAGTTATCTTCACCGAAAGTTTTGGTATTCCGGTTTTCACCCAAATTGAGACTGGGCCTTTGGCTAGTAATTACAAAACTTGAGTGTAGTTGACTAAACTCTTGACTTTCATTTCCATACATGTTAAGCTATAGTTATGCAGAACTTAACTAATATGACTCAAAAAGTTTTAGAACATGCGACTTTGTCGGCCGCATCGGCTAATAATTCCATGGTGGATTCTTTGCACGTTTTGAATTCATTCTTCGAAGACCGGGAGACCATAGCGTTTCAATTGATTGACCGAACAGCGCAGCCGGACTCCAAAATCGTCGGCACGGAAATACGCAATGCGTTAGTGAATTTGCCTACAGTTTCGACTTCAGCTGGTTTAGTCCCAGCCAATGGTAACTTGACTAAAGCTTTAGCGCAGGCCGATAAATTCGCCAAGGATATGGGTGACGAATACATTTCGACCGAACACATTCTCTTAGGGATCATTTCCACCAAAGACGCTGGAGCGCAAATTCTAACCAAATATGCTGTAACTGACGCAAATGTGAAAGCGGTTTTGAAAGATTTACGTAAAGGTCGAAAAGTGGATAATCCTGACCCAGAGGGAACTTTCGAATCTCTCAAAAAATATGGGATTGATCTGACTGAACAAGCAGCCCAAGGCAAACTCGATCCAGTAATTGGTCGCGATGATGAAATCCGCCGAGTAGTTCAAGTCTTATCGCGCCGGACCAAGAACAATCCAGTCTTGATCGGCGAAGCTGGAGTGGGTAAAACTGCGGTGGTGGAAGGATTGGCTCAACGAATTATTAAAGGCGATGTTCCGGAATCTTTGAAAGGCAAGCGTTTGATTACGATCGACATCACTTCTATGTTAGCCGGGGCCAAATTCCGCGGAGAATTTGAGGAACGCTTGAAAGCAGTTTTGAAAGAAATCAAAGAATCGGATGGTCAAATTGTCACATTTATTGACGAGTTGCATACTGTAGTCGGCGCCGGTGCATCCGGATCGGACGGCTCAATTGACGCTGGCAATATGCTCAAACCCATGCTGGCTCGGGGGGAGTTGCGCATGATTGGAGCGACCACGAGCGACGAATATCGTAAACACATTGAAAAGGATCCGGCTTTGGAACGACGTTTTCAGCAAATTTGGGTGGACCAGCCTAACGTGGAGGACACTATTGCGATTTTGCGCGGGTTAAAAGAACGCTATGAAGCCCATCATAAAATTACCATTGCGGACGACGCTTTGATTGCGGCAGCGACTTTGTCTGATCGGTATATCCAAGGTCGCCAATTGCCTGACAAAGCCATTGATTTGGTGGACGAAGCCGCTTCGAGGTTGCGCATGGAGTTGGATTCATCGCCTACGGAAATTGACGAATTACAAAGAAGGGTGACTCGCTTGGAAATGGAGGAAATTCAATTAGCCAAAGCTGAGGATCAAGCTTCGCAAGAACGTTTAGAAAAATTGCGGGCCACTTTAGCCGAAACTCGCGAGGAGCTGGACATTTTGAATGCGAAATGGGAAAAGGAAAAAGCGGCCTATAATGAAGTAGGAGATTTGCGCCAACAGTTGGACGCTTTGAAAGTGGCAGCTGATATTGCGACGCGCGAAGGCGATTTAGAAAAGGCCTCCAAAATCCTTTACGGCGACATTCCTGGCATTGAGACTAAATTGGCTACGGCGGAAGCGGATGAAGAGAAACAACAAAATCAAGACGTTGAACCAGCTGATCAAGAAAAAATGGTAGCTGAAAAAGTGGACTCTAACGAAATCGCGGCCGTGGTTTCAGCCTGGACTGGCATTCCAGTGGGTAAAATGATGCAAGGCGAAATGGGTAGAGTATTAAATATGGAGTCCGAAATTGCTAAGCGGGTGGTCGGACAAGAGGAAGCTGTGAGCGAAGTTTCCGATGCGGTTCGGCGTTCTCGAGCTGGCATAGACGACCCTAACCGACCGGTAGGATCCTTTATGTTCTTAGGTCCGACTGGAGTAGGCAAAACCGAATTAGCTAGGGCTTTAGCGGAGTTTTTGTTCGACGACGAAAAGGCTATGGTCCGGATCGATATGAGTGAGTTCAACGAAAAGCACAACGTCTCGCGTTTGATTGGCGCGCCGCCAGGATATGTGGGCTATGAACAAGGTGGGGTGTTGACTGAATTGGTGCGCCGGCGTCCTTATTGTGTGATCTTGCTGGACGAGATTGAAAAAGCTCACCCAGATGTGTTCGATATACTCTTACAAGTTTTGGACGATGGGCGTTTGACTGATGGGCAAGGCCGGACGGTTGATTTCAAGAACACTCTTTTAATCATGACTTCCAATTTGGGCTCGCAATTTTACGCCAATACTGGAATTACGGCTCAAGCGCTCAAGTTGATGTTATTGGATCCCGCTAAAATTCTAGCTGATCCAGATGATGAAGAGGAGCACGTTTTGACTGACGAAGAAGTCGCCAAGGCCATCAACGAAATGGTCAAGTTGAAATTCAAACCCGAATTTATCAACCGCTTGGATTCGATTATCAACTTTAAACCGTTAGACTTGGGCATGCTGGCGCGGATTGTGGATATTCAGGTGGAGATTTTCACTAAGCGTTTGGCTGATCGCAACATCGCGATTACAGTTGACGATGGTGCAAAACAATGGCTGGCTTTCCAAAGCTATGACTTATTATATGGTGCGCGCCCGCTCAAGCGTTTGATCCAGCAAAAGATTGGTGATCCTATCGCCAAACAAATTCTTTCTGGAGAAATCAAAGATGGTCAGTCCGTCACAGTTTCCCATGCTACCGATTCTGAAGATTTACAATTTGTGGTCAGTAATTAACTTGCGCTTTCATAATTTCAATTGAGAGTTAATTACGAACCGAGGTAAACTAAGTTTATGCGAACTTTGAGCGATTTTAATTTTTTTTATTTGAGCTCACAACTTAAGGTAACCTAAAAGGAGTAAACATAATGTCACAAAAACGCCAAAGATACCAACGCAAAGTCCAATATCACGTGCAACAAAGAACCAGCGCTAAGAAAATGCGGGCATATTATGCATTGTTCGCCGTGATGGGGGTAGCTGTAGCCGCGGCTATTGGCTTGATTGTATGGGCATATCTAGAATCGAACACTATTCCCAATCCTTTGGCTTCGCAGACCTCTTCTGAAGCTCCGGTTGAGGATGCACAACAAAATCCTGAAGAATCTCAATCTCCGACTGGAACTAATACAGGCAATGTTCCGCTCAGTTCGCTAGCTCAAAATAAAACTGGAACTATGACCTTGGAATTGAGTCAGGGTACTTTAGAGATTGAACTCGATGGCGCCTTAGCTCCGCAGGCGGTTTCTTCGATGATTTATTTAGCTCAGACCAATTGGTATCCTGATAACAAAGCTTCATGCACGCGCCTTACCTCGGCCGAAACTTTCAAATTGTTGCAATGCGGCGGTCCTAATGGGGATCAAGCCGGCGGTCCTGGGTATTCTTACGGACCGATTGAAAATGCTCCTCAGGCAGTCGAACAAGAAGGAACTAAATTCGGAGTTTACACTAAAGGCATGGTGGCTATGGCTCGGCAATCTAGCAACGGCTATTCGATGGGCAGCCAGTTTTTCATTATGTATGGCGACACTTACATTCCTGAAGATGCCGCTGGCGGATATAGCGTCATTGGACAGGTGGTCAAAGGCCAAGAAATCTTAGATGAAATAGCTGCCAAGGGTTTGGCTTCTGATGCGACAGATTCTAGTGACGGACCGCCAGCTGATGCAGTCGATATTAAAAAAGTCAGCGTTTCTGGCTGGCCTGAATACACTCAGAGCGATTATTTCGCTGCTCAATCTGAGCCAGCAGCTAGTACTGATCAAACTACTCCGGTTCCCGAAGATTCAGCTGACGAGGGTGGAAAGTAAATGGAATTTGATTTTGACGCTATGATGCAATACTTAAGCGGTAATCCGAGTTTTGAGGATTTAAACTATTTTGAGCGGATGCGTTATGATTTGATTCATCCTGAAATACAGATCAACATGGGGGTGATGGCGTTAGTCAGACTGACTGACGAGGGACGATAAAAGATGTCGAACGATAATTCTCTTTTGGGGTTTCGCAATGTCGTTTCCGTCGCACTTCCGTCAAATGAGCCTAATGCTCGGGACAAAGCTAAAACTTATGCGAAAATTGAGGACGGTCATGTCTATTTAATTATGAAAGATCGTACAGTGAAAGTTGCTGAACCTAAAGATATCTCCGCTGAAACGACTATTGAGATCTTGGTCAATCGTTATTTTGATTTAGCCGATAAGATTGCCCTTTTTGAAGCCCGAATGCAACAACCTTCTATGAAGCCTAAAGAGATTGACTCGTTTATTGTTAGTATTAAAAATGATTTGAAACAACCTAAATGTATCGGAAATATTAGTGAGTTATTAGACAAGATTTCTAAACTTGAAGCTTACGCACCTAAGCGCAAATTAGAGCTGATACAAACTCACGAACAAGCTAAAAAAGACAGTTTGAAGCTTCGGGCAAAATTAGTATCAGAAGCTGAAGCCATCGCAGCCAAAGACTACTCTGTTGGTTCGTGGGGAAAAGCTCAAGATAAATTGCGATATTTATTAGAGTCTTGGACTCGCGAACAAAAATACGGCGTTAGACCCGATAAAGACTTAGTTGATGAATTATGGCACCGATTCATTAGTTCCCAACGGATTTTTGAGCAAAAAAGGCGAGATTTTTTTAAGAGTTTGGATGCTGAACGTAAAGCTTCTCAAAGAACCAAAGAAGCGATTATTGCTAAAGCCAAACTGCTCAAACAGTCAACTGATTGGAAACAAACTGCCGATGAATTCAAGCAACTGATGTCTGAATGGCGTCAAGCTGGCTCCGCAAAAGCTAAAGATGAAGCCAAGCTTTGGGAAGAATTTCGGGTAACTCAAGATCAATTCTTCGCTGCTAAAAAAGAAGCGGACCAAGCACTAGGTGGTGTATTTTTAGAGAATTTAACTAAAAAACGCGAGTTGGTTGAAAAAGCTAAAGCTTTAGATTTGAACGATCCTAAAGCCGCGCGTTCCAAATTGACCGATATTCAAAGAAAATTCGCGGCAGTAGGACATGTTCCTAAAGAAAAATCAATTCCTTTAGAAGTTGAACTCCAAAAAATTAGTAAAGTCATAGCTAAAGCTGAGGAAAAACTTTGGAATGATAGCGATCCTACGAAAACTGAACGTCAAAATTCCTTTAAATACCAAATTGAACAAAAAATTAGTCGCTTAGAAGGCCAATTGTCCGAGGTTTCACCCGAAGAGGCTAAGTCAATTCAAGAAGAAATTACTCAAATGCAATCTTGGCTCAAAGCTTTCCAAGCGGAATAATGAGTTTAAGGAATTCGGATATAAATCAGAAAAAAAATACTTCATTCTTGAATTGTATAAGTTAAGCTGAACTCAAGAGTACGAACCGTCAAAAGGAGGTCATTATGCTTGATGTTTCACCCAAAGAGAGTGCAACGAATTTTATTTTCGCCAATAACATGGCGCAAAGCAAACTGTTCAATTTATTCAATTTATATTCAGTTGCGATAGTAGGTCTATTATTTTCAGTAATTGAATTCCTCGTAGGATACGGCGATAAAGATTTTACGATCGAAGTTATTGCGTTTATGCAAGCCTTCAGTGGATTATGCGGTTTATTCTTCGCAATATGGGCCTCGCAAACTCCTAAGGAGAGGCAAGTCCAAAACACCTTTTTATATATATCCGGAATGCTTTTTGAAGTTGCAATTTTTGTGACTAGTTTAGTTAATTTTTCTTCATTTTTGTACCAATCAGATATCCCTGGTCTCTATTTTCTAATCCCCATTCTGTCTTTCGTGATAACTTTTTTCTTGCTCTATATTTTTTCGATGCATAAATCCCAAAATTTTACCAGCACTCACGCGCGTACCGCTTCTTTCGGTGGTTTCATTGTAATATTTATTGTCGGTATGTTTATAGCCGAAATGATTAATACTAGTAGCGCTGATTTCGTTCATTCGTTGACCGATTATGCTCAAGGAATGCTGATGATTGGCGCTGGATCTGTTGCTAATTTGATTTTAGGTTTGCTGACGGGTTTTAATTTCGCCAAAAATCTTTTGGTGAAGCGTTACGACATAGATATTTCTCGCTTGTACGGTTCAAACGACTAAATTCAATAGTTAAATAGAGTTTTTCGATTTTTGCAATACGCTGGTCGTTAAAATGCTGCTGATTGGTCGATGGCGGAAAAAATTCCGCTAAGCTAATAGCATAGGGGTGTGGCACAGTTGGTAGCGCAACGGTCTCCAAAACCGTAGGTCGTGGGTTCGAGTCCCGCCGCCCCTGCAACAGCATTTCGAGTTTAACTAATTGTGTCTGCTCCAGCGCCTAAATGCCATAACTAACAACTATCAATTAGCTACCGGCATTCTGGAGCGACATTTTAGCGACATAATGGCACATCTAATTTCTCTAACCCAAACTCCTAATTCCTACTTGAATACTGTTCGCTGAGACTCTTCAGATTTTGAATTTTCTCCACGATATGTTAACTTAATAATAGAAAGGATTTTATGAATATTCAACCATTAGAAGACCGTATTGTAATTAGACAACTGGAGGCCGAAACTAAAAGCCCCGGCGGGATTATTATTCCTGACAGTGCGGCCGAGAAACCCCAAGAAGGTGAAGTATTGGCGGTGGGTCCTGGGAAATTCAATGATAAAGGCGAACGCACTCCTTTGGACGTAAAGGTCGGCGACACTGTCTTGTATTCTCGTTACGGCGGAACTGAAGTTAAGTTGGCTGCCGAAGAATACGTGATTTTGTCGGCTCACGACGTTTTGGCTATTGTCAAATAATTACCTATCTAACTAGCACTGGCTGATTAGACTTCCGATTTTTTAGGCTGAGTTTTGGGAAAAGATTTCAACGGAATTCGGGCTACGATCATCGGTTCAGGCAATTGGGGGACGGCTTTTTCCAAAGTATTGGTGGATGCTGGGACTCAAACTTCTATGTTAACCACTAATCAGTCGGTGTTAGACTCGCTTCGGACCAAACATGAGCATCCAAATTATCCTGATGTTCATATCTCTCGGCGTTTGAAAATTAGCGACGACCCGCGAATTTTACTCGACCAAGAAATCATTTTCTTAGTTATTCCAGCTCAAGTTTTGCGCTCGGCTTTGCAATCTTATGCGAATTTTATTCCCCAAAATGCTATAGTTTGTTCATTGATTAAAGGTATCGAAGCCCAAACTCTTAAACCCATGTCCGAAGTAATTGCTGAAACTTTTTCGAGGGCCAGGAGCCAGAAGCAAGGTATCAGGGGTGCTGGTATTAGCCTCAGTACTGAGACTATTCCAGCGGAACTAATCACTAATCCCCAATTACCAATTACTAATCGCGTAGCGGTGCTGTCGGGACCAAATCTGGCTTCAGAAATCATTCAGCGTCAACCCGCGGCTGCGACTATTGCGAGCTCGAATTTGGATACAGCTTATCGAGTGGCTCAAGCTTGCGATAGCGGTTATTTTAAGACTTTTGTGTCCTCGGATGTTTTGGGGGTAGAGTTATGCGGAGATTTAAAAAATGTTATTGCCATCGCTGCGGGAATGTTGCGCGGAATCGGTTTAGGTTATAACACTCTGGCATCTTTGATTACCCGTGGACTGAAAGAAATTTCCGAAATCGGCGTGAATTTGGGAGCTAAAGAATCGACGTTTATGGGATTGTCTGGAGTGGGCGACTTAATCGCAACCTGCGCATCCTCTAGCTCCCGTAATTTTACTCTGGGCTATAAATTAGCCAGTGGGATCAGCTTGGATCAGGCTTTGCAGAGCTCGCAAGGAGTGGCGGAAGGCTATTATACTGTGCCGTCAGCTTTGAAATTGGCTGAGCGCTATCGTTTAGCGGCTCCGATTATCCGCGGAGTATATCAAGTTTTGTATAAAAATCGTAAATGTCAAGATATGTTGATGGATTTACTGAACGCTGATATAGATATTGAGTAATATAATCAGGTGAGCGATATTTTAAAAGTAGAAGGTGGTCGTTCTCTAAGCGGAATAGTTCAAGTGCGAGGAGCTAAAAATTTTGTTCCCAAAGCTATGGTTGCGGCTCTCTTGACTGATCAAGAATCTCGGATTTCCAATGTTCCAAATATTCGTGATGTCGAAATTACTTCGCAACTTTTAGAGATGCATGGCTCAAATGTAACGTATGACTCAACTTCTGGAGAATTAACCATCGATCCTGGGACAACTCATAAAATCGAAGTGTCAGATGTGGCCACTCTGGCTGGCTATAGCCGGATTCCAATTTTACTGTGCGGTCCGTTAATTCGCAAATTAGGCGAGGCCAAAATTCCCACTTTAGGCGGATGTTCGATCGGTTCGCGCCCTTTGAATTTTCACTTTGATTCTTTGCGTAAATTTGGCGCTTCGGTTAAATTTAAAGATTTTGGAGCAGAGATTAAGGCGCCTCACGGTTTGAAAGGTACTAAAATTCAATTGCCTTATCCTTCCGTTGGCGCGACTGAGCAAATTCTTTTGACTGGAGTTAGCGCGGAGGGGGTGACTGAAATTTCCAATGCGGCCATTGAACCAGAAATCATTGACCTAATCGCAGTTCTACAAAAAATGGGCGCGATTATTTCGGTTGAAACTGATCGAGTTATTACCATTGAGGGGACTCCTAGCTTGAAAGGATTCCAACATAGGGCCTTGAACGATCGTATTGAGAGTGGGTCTTGGGCTGCTTTGGCGCTGGCAACTGATGGCGAAATTTATTGTCAAGGTGCTGAACAAAACAATATGTCCACTTTTTTGAATGTATTCCATAAAATCGGTGGCGAATTTGATATTGACGAAAATGGAATTCGCTTTTACCGTAAGCATGGGTCTCTAAAAGGTATAGCCTTGGAAACTGATGTGCATCCTGGGTTTATGACGGATTGGCAACAACCTTTGGTCGTCGCGTTGACGCAAGCTGAAGGCGCTTCGATTATTCACGAAACAGTTTACGAGGATCGTTTTGGTTTTGTGGCACCTTTGAAAGATTTAGGTGCGAAAATTCAATTATACAAAGAGTGTTTAGGCTCGATTCAATGTCGCTTCAAAACTCGTAACTTTGAACATTCTTGCGCTATTTTCGGCCCCACTCCATTGCACGGGTCGAATATTGAAATTCCGGATTTACGCGGTGGATTTTCTCACATTATTGCAGCTCTGACCGCGCAAGGTGAATCTAGGGTTTCCGGCGTGAGTCTAATCAATCGCGGTTACGAAAACTTCGAACAAAAATTACAGGCCATCGGAGCTGATTTCATTTTCGAAGACTAACTAATGCCGCAAATTATCCCTATTACCCCTCGAGGATTTTGCCAGGGCGTGGTTCGGGCGATAAAATTGTTGGAAAATCAAACTACTCAATCTAAAGTTCCAGTATCAGACCCATCTGCTAAGGTATTTGCGCTCAATGAAATCGTGCACAATCAATCTGTAGTCCAGAAATTTCGCAATCAAGGCGTGCGTTTTATTTCTTTCGACCAAGTCC
>JAITFB010000003.1 GCA_031281695.1 Candidatus Servula neotermitis | reverse complement strand
TTTTTGGTGGTATTTCGCGAAGGCGCCGAAACCATTTTGTTCTATCAGGCGCTGGTTGCTGGTACTAATACTTACGTCAACATGCTTTGGCTGGGTCTGGCCGTCGGCGTAGTTGGATTAGTAGCCGTCTTCATTTTAATCCGCTATTTCAGCATTAAATTACCTATCAAACCTTTTTTCTTCGGGACCAGCATTTTGCTATTCGTTATGTGCATCTCTTTCGTAGGTTCCGGAATCAAAGAACTCCAAGAAGGCCGTTTAGTCAGCGCAACCACCATCAACGGTCTTTCATCCATCGATCTTTTAGGCATTTATCCAACTTGGGAAACTGTCATTCCGCAGTTGGTCTTACTCGCAATTACGGTCGCCACTCTGATCTATCGAGTCAACAAGTGGCGATTAAATAAAACCACCGCTGAAACCACAACCAAGGAGTCAGCATGAAACCGATCAAATGTTTTCTTCAACACTTGATCGCCAATATAAATGGAGGTATTTCTCATTATGAAAAATAGCAAAAAACCTTTTGCAATTTGGGGGTCAGCTTTGACTGCCCTGACGTTAGTATTCACTTTAACCGCTTGCGCTGATCAATCTCAACCAGAAGGATCCAGCAGTTCGGACACTCAAGCTGATCCAGCGGTAGCGCCTGGAGATGTGGCTGGTTTCGAAGAATTCGACATCGGCGATCCCATCGAAGTTGGTCCGCTAAACGTGGCCGGCGTTTATTTCCAGCCAGTCGACATGGATCCAGCCAGTGGCGGATTACCCAAAGCCGAATCGGATATGCATATGGAAGCCGATATTTCCGCTTTGGCCAACAACAATTTGGGCTATGGTGCTGGAGATTTTGTGCCGTATCTAAAAGTCAGTTACGAAATTCTCAAAGAGGACGGCACTCCTCATTTGGAAGGGACTTTTATGCCCATGAACGCTTCGGATGGTCCGCATTACGGCGCCAACATCAAGCTGGGCGAGGCTGGAAAATACAAAGTCCGTTTCATTATCGAAGACCCCACCAAGGCCTACGGATATTTGTTGCATACCGACCCAGTCACCGGCGTGGAAGGTCGCTTCTGGAACGAACCCCTCACTGCCGAATGGGACTTCAACTACGTCCCGCGTGAATGGTAAACTCGCTTCGCTCGCAGCAATCAGATGTCAGTAGTCAGAAATCAGCAAATACAAACTCTCAGGAGTAACAGCGCTTGCGCTCTTTACTTGAAATGTCATATCTGTCATCTGACATCTGGAATAAAATGGACTATTTAGTTACCGCACTGGAAGTAGCGTTAGCGCCAGCATTGGTGCTCGCTGGTATTCTAGTCTTAATCAAGTATGACCACCAGCGGCGATCCAAATTAATCTGGTTCGCTGCTGGCGGTACTGCCATTTTAGTCGCACTAACCACCGCTATCCTCCGTCAACAAACCCGCTTTATCAACTGGGAAATAATTCGCTTAGTCGCCTTACCTCTACTATTGCTCTCAGCGTTAGCTCTCATCGTCTCTTTATTTTTCCATCACCTGCGCCACCCCGAATCACGCACCAACAGTTACGACTCCGCCAACAACACAACCCCAACAGAACCAACCACTTCTCACTTATCACTAAATAAGGACGGACACGCTGGTCAGCCCCTACAACGTGTGTCTCAATTTTCGCTGATCGTTTTCAGCGCTGGGCTAATTTACCTAACCTCCTACGAAATCTGGACCATCTTACTCAACATTCTTTCGCGCAGCACCAATTTAATGAACACAGACACTTTACTGGACATTTTAGGCTGGCTGACTGGTTTGTTTATTGCCAGCATTACGGCCTTGGCTTTTTACCAGGCCAGTCGCAAGTTGCCGGATAATTTACCGAATTTAATCATTGGTTTGACCATCGGAATTCTAACGATTGATTATCTTTCGGAACTGATTCAATTACTGATGGCTCGCGGAATTTTGTCCACCAACGGCTGGTGGTTCGATTTATTTTTGCCGATTTTTAACCACAGTCAATATTTTATCTACGCTGTTTTACTGGCCGCGCTAGTCGTGCCCATCGTGATTTGGTGGAAAAACCATAAGCCCGCTTTGACTGGCGTCAATCCAGCCGAAAACCGCAAATTGTTCGCCCAAGCCAGATCATTACGCCGCTGGAGCGTTTTGGCAATCATAGGATCAGTGGTTGCAGTCGGTTCTTTAACTGGCATAAAAGCTTACAGTGAACAAAGTTTGGCTCTTTCGCCGCCTGAACTCATGAAAATTGTAGGGGACCTGATCGTCATTCCGACCGAAGACGTTGACGACGGACATTTACATAGATTCGCCTACACCGCCAGCGACGGCACCGAAGTGCGCTTCATCATCGTCCAAAAAAACTCCGGCTCCTTCGGCATCGGCCTAGACGCCTGCGAAATTTGCGGCGACACCGGATATTATGAACGCGGCGACGACATTATCTGCAAACTCTGCGACGTAGTAATGAACAAAAACACCATCGGCTTCAAAGGCGGCTGCAACCCCATCCCCTTAGCTTTCAATCTCAGCGCTGGCGAAATCACAATCCAAACCAGCGACCTCGAAAACGAAAAACACCGCTTCGGCGGATCTTCCACCAGCCAAATGCACTCCGATGGCACCTCCAGCCCCGACGACTCCACCGCCAGCAGCTGCGACAACTGTGGCCACGACCATACCAGTACTGCTGATATGGGCGGACACTCTGGTACCGCCTCTACGGCCGCAGAATCACCTTCCGACGACGACTCACACGCCTCCCAACCCAGTTCTCACGCCAACAGTTCCAGCCGAATTTCTAATTCCTATTTCCTAATTCCTAACCAAATTGATAGCGCTCAAATTGACTCTCGCGCTGAAAGCTCTGCGCTCATTGAGGGTCTCAGCTAAATGTTCTGGCGAATGGTCTTTGGCGCACTCTGGCGTCAAAAACGTAAAATGTCTATGATTACTTTGACAGTCGCTCTAGGAGTTTCATTATCTACCGCTTTATTGAACGTGATGTTGGACGTCGGAGACAAAGTCAACCGCGAACTGAAAACTTATGGCGCTAACATCAACGTCTTGCCCCAAAACGCTTCATTGCTCAATGATTTATATGGCGTTGAATCGACTGGTTGTCGAGAATATCTAAACGAGTCGGACATACCGAAAATCAAAACCATTTTTTGGGGTTTCAACATCGTGGACTTTGCGCCATTCTTGGAAGTTCCAGCCATAGTCGACGACCAACAGGTTACTATAGTCGGAACTTGGTTTAACCATCATTTGGATCTGCCAACTGGCGAAACTCTTGATACTGGCATAAAAAATTTGCGTACGTGGTGGGACATCGAAGGCGAATGGATAGCTGGAGATTCCGACAATCAGGCCATGGTTGGATCGACCTTAGCCCAGCAAATGAAAATTGAAGTTGGAGATTCACTTACTCTAACCGAATACTTTCCGCCTGATTCCAGCAGCACTTATAGTGTATCAGACGGACTCTCCAATCCAATCGTGACAGTGACTGGTATATTCACTTCCGGCGAAAACTTTGACGAGCAAATTATGGTGGCTCTGCCGATTGCTCAAGAGGTTGCGAATATCAAGAATCAGATCGACAGCTTGGAAATCAGTGCCCTTACCACCCCTGACAACGATTTGGCTCGCAAAGCCGCCCAAAACCCCAACTCGCTCAGCGTCAAAGAATACGAAACTTGGTATTGTACAGCCTATGTCAGCGCCATCACTTACCAAATTGAAGAAGTCTGGCCGAACGCCCGCGCCAAAGCTATCCGTCAAGTCGCCGAATCTGAAGGCGCTATTTTGGAAAAAACCGAATTGCTGATGTTGCTTTTAACCATACTTAGTCTATTTGGCGTGGCGTTAGCTATTTCCAACTTAGCCACCGCCAGCGTGATGGAACGTAGCCGAGAGTTAGGTTTGATGAAGTCGATCGGTGCTCTGAATTTTCCTATCACCCGCTTAGTTTTATCGGAAGTTTTACTGACTGGACTAATTGGCGGCATAGTTGGGTATTTAAGCGGGTTAGCATTCGCTCAAATCATTGGCCAGAGCGTTTTCGGGTCAGCCATAGCTATCAAACCGCTGGTTTTACCCATAGTAGTTTTTCTCACTACCGTAGTAATTCTGCTGGGCAGTATTCCAGCCATCCGACTCCTGCTGCGTCTGGATCCCAACCAGGTTTTACACGGAAAATAGCATATGAAAATTAGCCAGAAATTTCAATTCAAGCTCAAAATGATTATCGGCTCGATTTTGCGTCGGCGTACTCGTATGTTTATTGCCTTATTGGCCATCGCGGTCGGTTCGGCCATTTTATCAGGACTTACCACCATTAATTACGACATTCCGCGCCAAATGGGCCAAGAGTTTCGCTCTTACGGCGCCAATTTAATCCTAGTTCCAGCCAACAATGCCGACTTTATTTCCAGCTCCGAGTTAGAACAAATCACTAAAACTCTACCACTCGCCGACACAATTGGCGTCGCTCCTTATCAATACCAAAACATCACCATCAACGAACAGCCTTATTTGTTGGCTCGGACAGATTTGGAGGCTGCTCAAAAAGTCAGTCCGTTTTGGTTAGTCCAAGGCGAATGGCCCAGCCAAAGGGAACAAGCCTTAATTGGACAAACCATAGCTGATACGATTAATTTAAAGGTGGGTGATAAATTTGTAGTCAAAACCATCGGTCAAACCGATTCAACTATGGACTTTCAAGTCGCTGGAATTTTGCAAACTGGCGGAGTCGAAGAAGAATTTGTGATCGTCGGTTTATCCAGCTTAGAAACTACCCCTCAATACAATGTTGTCGAATGCAGCATAGGCTTACCTCTAACCCAACTTGAAACGCTGAACAATCTGATAAACCAGAGTGACAGTAATTTTCAGTCCGAAATTGTCAAACAGGTCGCGCAATCTGAACAAACTGTTTTGTCCAAACTGCAAAGTCTGATTTGGTTAGTCAGCATTATCGTGTTGTTACTCACTATGATTTGCGTTGCGACCACCATGATGGCAGTCGTAGTTGAACGTCGGCAGGAAATCGGATTGAAAAAATCTTTAGGAGCCAGCAATGCTGAAGTAGTCAACGAATTTCTAAGCGAAGGTATGTTTTTAGGAATTGTCGGCGGAATAATCGGAGCAGGGTTGGGTTATTGGTTTGCCGATTTAATCAGTTGGCAAGTTTTCCAGCGACAGGTGTTCTTCCATTGGTGGATCATCCCGCTGGCAGTAATTATTTCAATGGTGGTCACGGTTTTAGCATGCTTAATTCCGGTTCGCGCAACTACTAACGTTGATCCAGCATTAGTATTAAAAGGAGAATAAATTTATGAGTGTATTAGAATTCAAAAAAGTTTCAAAAATTTACGGTGACGTAAAAGCTTTGGATAAAATCAACCTCAGCGTTAACGCTGGAGAATGGGTGGCAATTATGGGACCTTCCGGCAGTGGCAAAACAACTTTGATGAGCATTATCGGTTGTATGACTCGCCCTAGTTGCGGAACTGTTTGGTTAGATGGTCAAGATTTAACTAAACAAAATTCTCGTGCTCTAACAATCGTTCGCCGTGATAAAATTGGTCTGGTTTTCCAAGAGTTTCATTTAATTAATTATTTAACAGCTTTAGAAAATGTAATGGTTGCGCAATATTACCATAGTATGCCTAACGAGACTGAAGCACTCCAAGCTTTAGCGCGCGTCGGTTTAGAAGATCGCGCCAAACATTTACCATCGCAACTTTCAGGGGGCGAACAACAGAGAGTTTGCGTTGCGAGGTCCTTGATTAATTATCCTAGCCTTTTATTGGCGGATGAACCTACTGGCAACCTTGATGAAACCAACGAAAAAATAATCATTAATTTATTCAGTCAATTGCATTCAGAAGGCAGCACAATACTGATGGTAACTCACGATCCTGAAGTTGCAGCTCAGGCTCAACGCATTATCTATCTTGAACATGGAAAAATCGTTGAACCTAACGCCTAAATCTTGGTTAAATCGCTAGCTGTAATAGCATATACCCAACACTTCGTTCAAAATGTCCGCGTCTAATTATCGATTCGTTTTTTACCTCTGATTAGCTTCTGCAACGAATTAATTAACAAACTCTCGCAATAGTCGGTTAAATTATACTTAACCATACAAAGGAGAAAAATGAAACTTAAAAAGTTTATGACCGGAGCGTTGGTCATAATGTTCGGCGGTTTTTGGTTAGTCGGATGTTCCAACCAAGATAACGCTTCCGGAGAAGGTCCCATCTTAATTGGCGGGACGCTTTGTCAAACTGGAATCCAAGCCCCCTTAGATACCCCAGCCATCGAAGGCATTGAGCTGGCTATCGATCAAATCAACAAAGATGGTGGGATCAACGGTCGACAGCTGGAATTCAAGAACATTGACGGAAAGTCCGATCCAGTCACAGTTGGCGAAAACGCTAAGCAATTGATTGCCGAAGGTGCTGTGGTCATTATTACGCCATCCGATTACGATTTTGGGGCCCCTGCGGCGCAGGCAGCGCAAGAAGCTGGCATCGTGGGCATTTCCGCATCAGCTTCCTCGCCCTTGTTCGGCTCAACTTTGTTAGGCGATAAACAATTCACGCTTTCAATGTGGAACACCACTATGGGCGCTGTGATTGCCGAATACGCTTATGCTCAAGGCGCGCGCAACATTTTCGTTGTGACCGATGATTTTATTGACTACACCAAATCCTTGTCCCGTTATTTTATTGAGCGGTTCAAAGAATTGGGCGGGACCATCTTACAAGAAGATATGTTTTCGCAAGGCAAGTTAGATACTTCAGCAATTTTAGCGCACTTCAAAGCTTTGGAAACCAAGCCAGATGCAATTTATGCCTCATCCTATCTGCCTGATTTGGCAACCTTGTTGAAAGACTTCCGCGTCAACGGAATTGATTTACCGATTTACGGAGGCGATGCTTACGATGACCCAGCATTGGCTGAATCACTCGGTGAAGAATATGCCAACAAAATCGTATTCGACACCCACGCATTCTTGAGCGAAGAAGCTGTTCCAGGCTTCGATGACTTCAAAACTCGTTATGAAGAAAAGTTCGGGAAAACCCTAGATGCGCCTTGGTCAATGAGCGGATCGGATGTGGTAAATGTTCTCAGCGCAGCTATGAAATCAGTCGGTACTGACGGAGCGGCTATGGCCAAATACATGGAAGAAAACACTTTCGAATGCTATACCGGTCAACTAAAATGGTCCGATGCTGCCAGCGGTCACGAACCGACCAAAGCGGCGGCTGTGGTTGAATTGGTAAACGGCAAACCGACTTGGATTGGTTGGAAGTCCGCCGAAAGTCAACCGAAACCTTAGTTAGTCGTTAGTAGCTAGTTGCTAGTAGTTAGTTATGATTTTTTCCGTGCAAAAGCTTACGCTCCAACAGCAAATTTTCATTGCTAACTACTGACTACTAATCACTGCGAGCGAAGCGAGCCTCATGGACACTCTTGAAGTTAACGGAATTTCCAAGAACTTTGAGGGTGTCCAAGCTCTGCAAAATGTCAGTTTTTCGATCCAAAACGGAGAAATTTTTGGGCTGATTGGTCCTAACGGTTCCGGGAAAACCACTCTAATTAACGTAATTACTGGTTTATTACCCCCAACGGCTGGATCCGTAACTATCGCTGGTCATAACGCCTCGCATATTCCGCCTTACAAGGTCACGCGCTTGGGATTGGCTCGCACTTTTCAATCTATTCGCCTATTCAAGGACTTGACAGTTTATGAAAACGTTGAAGTGGGTTATGTAGGAATTGGCGGAAAGCGTAAGGAAGCTCAACAACGTTCAGAACAGTTGTTGTCCGAAATTGGTCTGATCGATTTGAAGGATCAGTTAGCCAGAGAATTAAACTTTGCCCACCAACGTCGTTTGGAAATCGCGCGGGCTTTATGTTCTAAACCTAAATTTTTGTTTTTGGATGAACCAGCGGCTGGTATGAATGAAACTGAGACCAAATCATTGCTGGAATACCTCAAAACTTTACCTGCAACCAAAAATTTGGGAGTTTTGGTGGTAGATCACGATATGTCTTTGATTATGAACCTCTGCCATCGCATTCACGTGCTGAACAATGGAACCACCATCGCCGAAGGTTCGCCGGAAGAAATTCGACATAATCCGCAAGTAATCGAGGCCTATTTAGGAGACACTCATGAATGAAGTTCTAAGTGTTAGCGACCTAATCGTAAAATACGGCAACGTTGAAGCCATTCACGGAATATCGCTTACCATTGACCAATCTGAACTGATTACGATTTGCGGCGCTAACGGTGCTGGAAAATCCACACTCTTAAAAACCATCGCTGGCTTAATTCGACCAGCCGCTGGAACCATCCAATTTTTAGACCAAGATATTGCTGGTAAAAAACCGGAAGATGTTCATAAATTAGGAGTGGCTTTAGTTCCTGAAGCTCGAGAAATCTTCCCTTCCTTAACTGTTGCTGAAAATTTGCGCGTTGGGGTATTCGGTCAATATCATGCTAAACAGTATGCCGAAGATTTGGAGGATATGTTTACTTTGTTTCCCATTCTAAAAACTCGTTATCAACAAGCTGGCGGATTGTTGTCTGGCGGTGAACAACAAATGCTGGCGATTGCGCGCGGTTTAGTTTCTCGACCCCAACTTTTAATGCTGGACGAGCCAACTTTAGGCCTTTCTCCTACTTATGTGGACCAGATTTTCGATCTGATCACCCATTTGAAACAGCGAAAAATCACAATTTTGCTGGTGGAACAAAATGCCAATCGTGCGATAGAAATTTCCGACCGCGCATATTTAATCAAAAACGGATCAGTGGAATTTAACGGCAACGCTGACGAAATGCAATCCAAGATTGACTTAGAGTCAATATATTTAGGGGGATAAGCGATGAACTTCAATATTATTCTCGAATTCAGCATCAACACTCTCGCGCTGGGCAGCCTTTACGCTTTGATTTCATTGGGGTTAGTTTTTGTTTTCGGAATTATGCAGCTGGTCAATTTTGCTTACGGTGAATACATTATGTTTTCCGGTTACTTGCTCTACTTCCTCGGCGTTTTCACGAATTTACCGTGGTTCTTAGTTTTCGCCATCTCCATTTTAGGCGGAGCAATCATTGGATTTCTGAGTGAACTAGTCGCCTTTCGACCTTTCCGTGGACGATCTTTAGAGGCGCTTTTCGTCTCTTCGTTCGCTGTCAGTCTGATTTTACAAAACACTGCAGTTTTATCTGTCTCTCCTCGCTCCAAAGCCGTCGATTTACCGGCTATATTCAATGAAGCTGTGCAATTTGGCGAAATCACAATACCTATCCGAAATTTACTGACCATCGCTGTCACAATAATTTTGCTGGTTGGATTATTGGTTCTTATGAAAAAAACTCCGTTGGGAATCGCTATGCGAGCAGCTTCCGAAAATTTTCCAGCGGCTAGATTAATGGGCGTTCCAGCCAATTTAGTGATTTCAATTGCTTTTATCATCAGCGGTTTTTTAGCTGGAGTGGTCGCAATATTTTGGAGTGCACGCTCAGGCGCAGTCGAACCTATGATGGGCCAAGGACCTTTGTTGGTCGGATTTATTGCTGTCGTAATCGGCGGAATGTATTCCTTAACTGGCTCAGTTTTAGGCGGTTTCGCTTATGCGGTTCTGGCTAACTTGCTCAGTATGTTTTTGCCCAACGAGTTGTTATCTTTCCGCGATGCATTTATGTTCGTCATCGTTATCACATTTTTAGTAATCCGTCCGCAAGGTTTAATCAAAGGTACATATACCGAAGAGAGGGTGGGATAGATGGTCAAACTTTGGAAAAACAACGCGGTTTTGTGGCTTTTCTGCGCTGGCATAATACTTTTCGGGATTTTCACCAACTTTTTCCTCAGCCCGCTTATGAACGACATTTTCACTAACGGATGTATCACCTTAGTCATGGTTTTAGGACTGCAATTATTCATGGGTAATTCCGGCATTTTGAATTGGTCCTATATGGGGTTCGTTGCCATCGGCGCGTTCATTTCGGGAATTTGTTCTATGCCGGTCAATTTGAAAGAGCAAGCCCTGCCAGCCATGTACCCGTTCCTCCAGCAAATCAATTTACCTTTTCCTGTCGCGGTTTTAGTCGGTATAGCCGTTGCTGTGCTATTTGCTGGAATAATCAGCTGGCCTCTTATGCGACTGTCTGATTCTGCCGGAGTGATTACCCAATTCGCGCTGCTGATTGTAATGAATGTCATTTTATTGCAATGGGAACAAGTCACCAACGGGCCGCGCACTTTTACTATGGGCGCAATGAAAACCACCAATTTATGGATCGCCATGTTTGCTGGAATTGCAGTTTTGATTTTCGTGTATTTTTTCCGGGAAACCACCTTAGGACTGAAGTTGCGCGCTTCGAGAGAGGATCGTTACGCTACACTGGCTTGCGGAATCAATATTGTCGCGGTCAGATATCAATCATTCTTAATCAGCGCGGGACTCGGAGCTTTATCTGGCAGCCTTTGGTCCCATTACATCTTGTCCTTCACCGCCAAAACCTTTTATATGACCGAATTTTTTATGATTTTGGCTATGATTATTATAGGCGGATCAAAGACTGTGACTGGCGTTGTCTCAGGTTGCATAATTGTAACCATCGTTCGCAAAAGTTTGCAGCAAGTTGAAATCGGTTTACAAATGACTGGCATGACCGAAATCACCTTAGCGATTGTCATGATCGTGTTTTTGATTTGGCGACCAAACGGAATTTTTGGTGTAAAAGAACCCCAAATTTTCAATAATCCCAGCGATTTCAAAATAAAGGAGCAATATGAAAAAACTAACTAAAGACCATTCGTTCTACGCCTTCGGTCCGAATTTGACACCAGCGTTGACGATCGAATCGGACGAAACCATTATGCTGGAAACTCACGATTGTTTTGAAGGCCAACTCAAATCAGAAAACGACACGCTTGATACTTTGGACTGGGACCACATCAACCCAGCTACTGGACCCGTGTATATCCAAAATGCTGAACCTGGAGATATATTAAAGGTTCAATTGCTCGATGTCAAACCTGTGGATTATGCCAAATTAGCGGTAATTCCAGGCGAGGGCGCTTTGGGTGATTGGCTAGACCAACCTGATGTGGCTTTCCTCAAAAATGGCGAAACCGAATTGACTTTGAAAAACCGCTACCATCTTCAGCCCAAACCTATGATCGGCGTAATTGGAGTTGCTCCAGCTGACCGCTCAATTCCCAACGGCACCCCTGACAATCACGGCGGAAATATGGATTGCAAAGAGATCGGCAGCGGCACTACGCTTTACTTCAAAGTCAATGTGCCAGGCGCGCTTTTGGGGGCGGGGGATGTGCATTCCGTAATGGGTGACGGCGAAGTTTTGATCTGCGGTGCCGAAACTCCAGCCGAAATTACCTTGACCGCCACAGTTATTAAAGCCAACACTTTAGCCGACTTACCGACACCGTTTTTTGAAACCGATCAGGTTTACGCTTTAATCAGTGCTGCGCCGAGCTTAGACCAAGCCGTGAAAAACGTCAATCGTGGTATGCTAGACTTTTTGACCAAAACTGTAGGACTTCCAGCCAATGACGCAGGTATGTTGATGACCACAGTCGGTGACCTCAAGTTTTGCCAAATCGTCGACCCCCAAGTCACAGTCCGCTTCGAGTTCCCCAAATACGTATTGGCCGATATAGGTTTTACTCTTTAATTACCAGCACCAGACCGCGAACCTCCAACACCTAGCTCTCAAACTCCTGTTCACCTTCTGCGCCAGTACCAACCAGCAACTAAAACACTGACACCAACTTTCTGGCAAAGCCTCCGACGCCAACAATTGTTCCATTATTAATTGTTAATTATTAATTGTTAATTATTCTAAACTATCTACGTGCGCAAGTTTAGCAATTGGGTCACCGGAATAGCCTCTATTTTAGTCCTTTCTATATTCGGGGGTATCGCTTTTTCTTTTACTTTGTTACCTTTTGCAGTCTTATTTAACTCAGCCACCACCGGACTCAACGAGGCCATTGCCGGCGATGACATTGAAGCGGCTAGCATTAACTTGTCCCATATTTCCACTCTCTACGCCAATGACGGAACAACTAAATTGGCCAACTTTTACACTCAAAACCGCATTGTTGTTCCAATGGATAAAATTTCTCAGCATATGAAAGATGCAATTGTGGCCCATGAAGACCGGCGTTTTTATCAACATAACGGCATCGATCTAACTGGGCTAATCCGCGCTGCACTCACAACTTTCGTTTTTAAATCTGACCAAATGCAAGGCGGTTCTGGCATCACTCAACAGTATGTAAAAAACCTTCTGATTAACCAAAAAATCCAACAAGATGACCCTATCGGCGCCTATAAAGCGCAAGAACCCACTATATTTCGCAAACTCCGAGAAGCATCCCAAGCTATGGAACTGGAACAAAAATTAACTAAGGACGAAATTCTTAACGGATACTTAAATATCGCCCCTTTCGGTCCGAATTTATATGGGGTTGAGACCGCTGCGCGTCGTTATTTTTCTGTCAACGCTAAGGATTTAAACATCGTCCAAGCCGCGACCATCGCCGCAATTACCAAAAACCCCACCTCTTACGATCCAACTCAGCATCCTCAGGCTGCGACTGTCCAACGCGACACTGTGCTCGATCAAATGTTTTCTAACGGATATATTACTCAAGCCGAACGCGATGAAGCCCAAGCCCAAAAAATGGAAGACATACTTAAACTTTCCGATGTTCCCATTGGATGTCAAACGGCTAAAGGCGCAGCCTTCTTTTGCGACTATATCCGAAATGTTGTTTTAAACAATCCTGTGTTTGGAGAAAACGAAGATGTTCGTCGCAAAGTTCTTTATACTGGTGGCTTAAATATTGTAAGTACTCTTGATTCAAAAATCCAAAATTTGGCCGAGGAAGAGGTCTTTAACCGAATTCCCGCAACCGATCCTAGTGGAGTCGCAACTGCGATCGTTACAATTGAACCAGGAACTGGAAAAATCAAAGCCATGGCTCAAAACCGAGAATTCGATCCTGCTGGCGACCAAGAACCAGGACATACAGCTATAAATTACGCAGTTGACCAAACTCATGGAGGGTCTCAAGGTTTTTCTATCGCTTCCAGTTTTAAACCTTTCATACTGGCCGACTGGTTATTGAAAGGCAATTCTCTTAACGCCCTAATCAATGGGACTTCTCGCTCTTTCAAAGCGACCGAATGGGTTTGTAACCAATCTGCTGCGACTTGGAAACCCCAAAATGCCGGAAACGCAAATAATTTTTCTATGACGGTTCTAAAAGCTGTTCAAATTTCAACAAATATTCCCTTTTTGGAAATGGCCACCAAATTAGGACTTTGCTCGATTTTTAAAACTGCCGCACAAATCGGTTTCAAAAACGCTATCAAGGGCCAAGAAGATGTGACCGATGAAAGTCAAATGTATGCCTCAGCATTACTCGGCACTATCAACGCTTCGCCACTCAATATTGCCGAATCTTACGCAACTTTCGCGTCTGGCGGAATTCATTGCGATGCTATAGCGATCGAAAAAATTACCACCTATACAGGAGAAGAAGTTCGGGTTCCAGAAGCCAATTGTCAAAGAGTGCTCCCCGAAGATGTGGCTGACGCCGTGACTTATGCGCTCAGCACAGTAATAACTGCTCCAGGAGCCTTGGCTAACGGACAAGGAATCGAAGGACACGACGCAGCTGTAAAAACTGGAACCGCCAATGACAACCAACATCTTTGGGCAATTGGTTACACTCGCCAATATTGCACAGCAATCTGGGCAGGCAACCCATATTGGGACATGCCACTCAACAACATGACCATCAACGGTATATTCAAATACGCATGGTTTGGCGCTGATCTGCCCATACCGATGTGGCACAACTATATGACTTTGATTCATGAAGACCTCAAAAACGAACCGTTCGCTGAAGTTGACCCAAAGTTCATGGTTCCCGGAAAATGGGGTAAGTTTCCGGTTATTAAACCAACCCCCAAGCCTAAACCAGAACCTTCTCCTGAACCCAGCAAGGAGTCGCCTTCGCCCAGCCCCTCACTTTCTCCAAGTCCATCGCCTTCAAATACTGTCCCTGATCCCGACCCAAGTTTGACTACGCCTGAAACTAATCCCGTCACTCCTGATCCCGACCCCTCTATTCCCACTGAATAAACATACGAGCTTCATCCTGCAGTCTCTTTTAATATGATTTCAGAAATATTTCTTAATTAGAATTTTTCGAATCAAATTTCAAAATGTGTTAATATAAAAACAAAAGAGGTCTAATGACAAAAAAGAAACTTGCGGTTTTTTCTTTCACGACTCTTACTATTGTTATTACAAGTGTTTTTTCATATTTTACTTTTTTTCAAAACTTTTGGTCAAACTCTGATGACTCAACCGAAACCGGAGGACTTTCACATCTAACTTGTGATGGAGTACCTGGGGGTCCTTGCGA
>JAITFB010000099.1 GCA_031281695.1 Candidatus Servula neotermitis | reverse complement strand
AAATATGTTAATCTGAAATTAATCACTACGCGGGCGATGCGAACGGTTAACTACCTAAGTAGGACCCGCATTATTTTTTTCTTTACATTTCTCCAATCAAGATAGTCAAAATACTCTGGCGGTAATTTTAAATACAATGATGAAGCGTTGTGGTGAGAAGGTAATAGAATCTTCAGGAAACGTTCATTTTCAATTAAATATCTAACCGTTCTAAAATAATCACCATCAGCTGATATTAACAAGATTTTATCAAACAAATCACTCCGATCGCGTAAATTTCTCATCATCTCAAATACAACGTCACAATCTACATTCCCTTTGTTCTTACTTTTCAATTTCACCCCGTGTTCGCGAAATATTATTGTATAGCCCGATCGTTTAAGAACCGAATACAAATCTTCGTTATCATTTCTATAGGCCCCCACAAAACAATACGCTTCAACGACCTCATACTTTCGCCTGAGATATACTCGTAACCTAAACAAATCGATCTGCCATTTCTCAGGGGCATTCTCTGTGCTTAAAACCATATTCTGTCCGTCTATAAACATATATTCCTCATAGTCCTTTTAGTTTAGTTATCGAGGTTGTCAGTTGTCAAGTTTTGGGGTTAGGCTAAGAGCAGTACCAGCAACCATCATCAGCCCATTGCAGCCAACCCCCGAACTGCAATAGAGGTTTTTCGAAGCCGCGCGGTCATGTTAGCGCCTCGCGAAAATAGAGATGAAGTTTACGCAACCAAAGAGGGGGGTATACAGGCGAAACTAGAGAGTCACTGAGATTTCTCTTGACCTGCGTATTGTTAGTTTGTAACAAGTACGGGGAAAAGTTGGATGATTTAAAAAAAATTGGATTTGGTTTGGTTTATTGTAATTATGAGCGGTAAACTGACAATATCGTAAAGCAGCGGGCGATACGAACGGAGAAATACCTAAGTAGGACCCGCATTTACTATTTTTTTCAATTTTTTTCTGGTTGGTTCATAGTCCAAATAGGTAAACCATTGAGGATCAAGTTTTTTGTATAGCCATGAGGCGTTTTCATGTGAGGGTAATAATATTTTACTAAATTTTTGCTCCTCAATTAGAAATTTTACAGTTCTGTAATAATCACCATCGCCTGACACTAATATGATTTTGTCAAAATCTTTCCGTTTACTGTAAGTCCTCATCATCTCAAACACAATATCAGTGTCAACATTTCCTTTTTTATTGCTAATCATTCCATAGTTATGTTCACGAAAATCTACGCTAAAACCAGATTTCTTTAACGCCTTATAAAAATTTGTTTTACTCTCTTCGTACTTACCGACAAAATAATGAGCTTCACTAACTTTATATTTTTGTTGCAAGAAAGGCAAAAATAAACGTACGTCAATTTTCAACGCAAACGGGGAAGTCAGGGTACTCATTAATAGGTTTTGACCATCAATATAGCATATATTTCGCATAGTCATTTCAGTTTAGTAGTTCAAGTTGTCAGTTGTCAAGTTTTTGGAGTTAGGCTAAGAGCAGTACCAGCAACCATCATCAGCCCATTGCAGCCAACCCCCGAACTGCAATAGAGGTTTTTCGAAGCCGCGCGGTCATGTTAGCACCTCGCGAAAATAGAGATGAAGTTTACGCAACCAAAGAGGGGGGGGGTTATGCAGGCGAAACTAGAGAGTCACTGAGATTTCTCTTGACCTGCATAGGTTTAGTTCATAACAAGTATGGGGAAAAGTGGGGGGATTTTGTGAAATTGATTTGACAAATAAGATTATGAGTTGTAAACTAAAATTGTATTACGACGTGGGGAATGCGAACGGAGAAATACCTAAGTGGAACCCACACCTGGACAGGTTGCGTTTCTAAAACGATCAGCAACCTGTCCTTGTAGTTTTCTACTAATATACTCTCTTTTCGATTATGTTTCTTACTGGTTCTCTATCAAGATAATCTTTATGTTTAAAAGATAATCTACGATACAGCGATGATGTATTCCTGTGAGATGGGAACAAAATTTTTCCGAACTTATTTTTCTGAATTGCGTAACGAACAGCTTTGATATAATCACCATCGCCCGAAACCAAAATTATCTTGTCAAAGTCATCACGTTCGGCGATACTCCACATAATCTCATACACAACATCAGTGTCTACATTCCCTTTTTTCATACTGTACATGATCTCATCGTGCTCCCTAAAGCGAATCTGAAAACCTGCTCGAGTCAACGCTTTATATAATGACGCATATTTGAGATCGTAAAACCCTAAAAAGTAAAAAGCATCTTCAATACAATATTTATCCCTCAGATAAGGACGAAATTTAAATAAATCAATCTTCCAATCGTTATCGGCAGTTGTAGTCCCCATATTTAAATTCTGGCCATCTATAAAACATATATTTCGCATAGTCTTTTTAGTTTAGTAGTTCAAGTTGTCAGTTGTCAAGTTTTAAGGAGTTGGGCTAAGAGCAGTACCAGCAACCATCATCAGCCCATTGCAGCCAACCCCCGAACTGCAATAAGAATTTTGCGGAGCCGCGCGGTCACGTTAGCGCTCTCGAAAATAAAGATGAAGTTTACGCAGCCCAGAGAGAGAGGCGAAACTAGAGAGTCACTGAGATTTCTCTTGACCTGCATACGATTAGTTCATAACAAGTGCGGGGAAAAGTGGGGTGATTTGAAAAAATTTGGTTAATGAGATTTGTAAGTTAAGATTTGATTAGATCCCTTGGTTACGCGATTCCATGAAAATGAAGATTGGAGCTTGTTAGCTAAGGGTTTGTTCATATAACATCCGGTTTTTACCGATAGTTTTGTGTCAAAGATTTAACTTGATTTTGGGTAGTTTATTTCAAAAAAGTCAAATTGGATCGTTCTATCCAAGGGTTTGTTCGTTTGTTGGTGTAAATTTTCTCAGCTCTGACAATCAATTTCCCGATATTCTCGTGCGCGTACAAGCTGGTTACGCGATCAAAAAAAGAAAGGGCTATGCCCTTGCTCAATTGAAATCGGAACGATGTAAAAATCTCCATCCTTATCTTGTGAATCTAAAATTTGAACCACTGTCTTGGGCATCCAATTATTACGCAATCCTAAAGGAGACCTCGTCAGCAATGCGTCCAACTCATAAATAATATCATTTGAAACATAATGCTTCTCTCTGATCTTCCTAATCGTTGACTGACGAATCACTAATACACGACTCTTCGAAGGCTGAATACCCAGAGCTTGACTGTTATAGACAACGCCTAATTGTTCACAAGCATTTTTGAGCTTCAAATCAAATGACCACACTTTACAATCAGGTACACTCAGAGCAGAAATAAGCAAATGGGTATTCACTAGTTGAAGCCCGGACTAACATTTTTAATTCGATCTACTTGAGTAATAAAAGTTTTGAAGTCGACCACCTTGATGTAAGGGATATTTATGAAAGCCTCAAAAAGATCGGAAGAATGAGAAAGGTTGCCGACTAAAAGTTCTTGAAGGATAAACTCATGAGATATCACTTGATTACTCCTTAGTAGCTTGACCAATTGGACGTTAGAATGTCTCCAGTGTTCTATCCATACTGAAGTATCTACTAAGACCTGTAAAGACATAATGCTAAATAACTCGTAAGCGCGGTGGAGCAGACATATCTGGATATTTTCCGCCGGAATCGATTGATACATTCCGAGCCCATTCATTAAGCTCAAGGTCATCAGGTTGAACCACAGTGACTGATGTATTTATAGGGTCAAACTTTGTGGCTTTATCCATATGCTTTTTAGAATCACTGGTCAACATTACATTTCAGTTTACAATTGGCAACCGATAATTCCTAGTCGCTAGTTTCGAGTCGCGACGATTAAAATATCAAATGCACAATCCATAATAACGCCCGAATTTTTTTGCGGCCCACTCGGCCCATCCCCTTGGATTTCTCCAGTGGAGGAATTCAGCTGAGCGAAACGAGGGTTCGACCCCTGAAGATTATCACGCGTTTCAGCCTTTGTCAAGCGATTTTTTTTTATTTGTTAGTTTAGGCAAAACAGCCTTACTGACATTTACGAAAGTTATCTAAAGCAATTTAAAACTGGACTAATCTGAAAGGTAAGATGTCATATAAGAGGCCTAATAAAACGAAAATCGATACTCGCATCCAGTGTATCTTGAACGATCCTGAGCCGGGTGTGATTATCCAATTCGGCGCAGAAATTAATAAATCCTATGAAGTATTTATACGGGAATATAAGTTTGCTCAGGTTTTGTTTCAAGATTTTGGTAAGCCAGTGATAATGGTCGCGCAGAGAATAAGGGGAAAAGATTATTTACCGACTCCCGATTATATTTGGAAAGGTTGCGAATGGGAGTTCAAGGAAATAACCGGAAATATCTCTACTCTAGATTGGCATATGCGCAGAGTTAGAAAACAATCGTTCGACAGTTTTTTAATCGTAAATGTTTTAGATCGGTCCCCTTTATTCGATCAACTCCCGTTCGAGACTCTTAAAAAACTGATGGTGAAAAGGGGGATCCAAAAATTATTTATCTATAAAAACAGCGCATTTTTCAAAGAAATTGCTATATAGATTATGGGCACCGTCTTACCCCTATTGGTGGGGTACGGCAGTGCCCTCGAAACTTTTTAAACAGCTCCGACATTTATATTTTACATTGCAAATAAACACCGACCAAATGAAAGTAGGTTAAATTTATTTCGGCACCACGCTGGTGGATCCGACCTTATACGCCAGCTTATGCATAAATTGAGCCATGGCGCCGCGGTTGACGGAATCTTGGGGCTTATAGGTGGTATCGCCGTTGCTGGAGCCAGAGCCGACCGTGATGCCGTTGGTTGACAGCCAGTTGATGGCGCCGATGCGGTTAGAGTTGAGACCGGAGACTTTCACATTGGACTGACTCCCGTCATATTTAATCGTTTTAGTTTGTGAATTAACATCAGGGAAATCCGACTCAGAGGTGGGAGATGGATCAAGACCAACCAATTTCCGCTGACGGTGTCCGATTTATAACTGTAATCAAACCCTGCGAGAGCATTGGTGCTGGAAATGATGACTTCGGCGGACTCAGCATCTAAAATATTCCAGCTAAAGTCCATAATGTGAGTTTGATCATCGTAGTTCACTTTGAATACATCCGAATCGACATTAGGCGCCACCGGCGTAGGAGTTGGAGCTGGAGGGGCGGGTTCGGCGATGGTCACGGTTTCGTTGGCGCTCAGGTCGGTTGAGATATTGCCAGCATTAGTCGCGCTTCCGCTCAAGGTTACAGTGTAAGTTCCAGCTGCGAGATTGTCCCAACTGAAATTGCCCACAGTACTGCTGGAGCCAGTCGGTCCGGAGAAAGTGCTACAGGATCAGAATAGTTGCCAGCGCCCTTTTGCGAACCTACTCCGCCATAGCCTAATCCAGCTCCAAAACCATATACAGTTCCAGGATTGTTGGAAAAAACCGCGGGAACGATGCCCGAACCATCGGCGTAAACTGTGCCGCCGGTTTGAACATAAAAACCTAAAGTGCCAGTCGGATAAGTTCCACTAGTTTGATCCCAGGCCACACCGCCACCGCCGATGCCCGCCCCAATCCCGCTAACAGGCATTTGATTATCATTAACGCTACCAACATAATTCCTCAGTAAATATCGAGTATTTGGCCGACTGTTGCCTTCGGGACAGGGGTAAGAAGCGTTCCCATATTTACACCAATTCCTCGCCCCGTAAAAGTAAGTTGAGCTATAAGTGTTCTCGTGACCACTAGTTTCGTAAAAACGCACAGCACTATCAACGGTATAATCATTGCCGATATTTACTTGAGTGGTCGGGCAAGTTCCTCCCCAAATCGCTGCGGAGTTGGTGCTCGGTCCCACTCTTTGGCTATACCATTTATATGATCCGGTCAGTGCGCAGTCATTATTGTGTCCGCTCACATCTTTCCAAACACTCGCAGTATTAGCGTGAGCTTCGTCGCCGGAGCCAGTGTAATCGATTCCGTCCAAATGTAAGACCAGTCCATCTTAGACATAAGATTTGGTTGAGACATAAGGGAAGTCGGCGCCGTTGATCGTAATAGTGTTGCCGCCTCATAAGGCGCGGAATCGGGGACGACGGAGGATATGGAGAAGGTGGGGGATTCTTCTTCTACAAAAGAAGCAAGGCTTAACACCCCTGCGACCAACAACACGAGTGCGCCGAAGCAGAGGAGGAGAAGTTTGGTCAATTTTTTCATGCGTTACCCCAGGTTTAGGTCGGTACGTTAAAAAATTTAGATTGAAAGACTGGGAGCTGAAAAGCCCCCCGTGAAGATTAAAAAATGTAAAATGCAAAATTTAAAATGCTGCAGAAGGTTTTGGATTTAGAGGCGTTGCCAAAGGAGTTACGCACAGCACACCTCTCCTGATAGGATTACCGGAAGGGCGGTCCCTACGACGCTGGATTGGCTTTGGTTGGTGGAGGAATTCTTTGGTTTTGGGGTGTCGTAATCTAGATTGGTTGCGTTATGACCTCTGACCAACATACGCTTAGGTTATACTATACGAAAAGTTGAACAAAATTATTTGTAAATTCTGTGGAAGATCTTTTCACCAAAGGATAGAAGCTAGCGACTAGTCGTTGGAAATATGGGTGTTGGGACGCGAACGCAGTTAAAGGCCAGGAGCTGATTGAGGGATGGTTCATCTAATCTAACGGAATTAATTTGACAAGTGGTATTGTTTATTGTAACCATTGATTAATACAAGAGTCCAGATCCGAACCGTCACCGTATGGCGTGCTTGGCAAACCTTTGTCTAGGGTATGGCTTGACTAGTCTAGCGAAATTAATTTTACAAATGTGATTTATTGTTGTAAAATTTAATTAATACAAGAGTACCAGGCTCGAAAGGTTCCCGTATGGTATGCTTGACAATTTTTTGTCTAGAGTCTGGCTCGTCTAAAGCATATTAATTTTGACGCTCGTTTCTCTGGGAATAATTCTAAGATAATCATTTTGGTCAGATTTCAATACATCGTAGGAACGGCGAACAGATCCAACTACTAAATCAGCAAACTGAATCAACGCTTCGGATTTAGAATCTACAAATCTAATCTGCCTCACCCTTCTAGAATTCGTATTCAATTGATTTCGTATATATGATTTCACATCGCGACGATAAGTCGATTCATTTTTCCCATCTAACACAACGAATGCATCGAACAACTTAGATTTGAGCAACAACTCTCTAATCGTGAAATAATATAAGGACATATGTCCAACATCATATTCCCCAATTCGAAAATTAGATTTATCTATAACCATCGTCTCGACCCGGAACGGAATAGATGTGGTGTTCTTTAGAATATATGTCACATAACGTTTTTTTGTAGAATAAAATTTCAATTCATAATTTTCAACGAGCCTTAGATGTTTTTTGCATTCACGAATTTTTTCACGAAGTTTATTCGCATCATCGACACTATCGAATATAACCGCAGCGATAACAAAGAAGTCGCTGGACCCACCACCTAATTTAAACCCAGGATCGCCGGAGTCATCGATGAATACCAGTTGGCGCGAGCGGTATTGGGTGGGGGATTCGGTTTTGGAATCTAACCTCGAGCTTGACATACCATATTATATTACAAGTTGAAAATTATTAAATTTTGGGGTTGTGCATAAGTCGCGTAAGTGGAGTTAGAGGCTCGATACTAGCGACTAGACGTTGGAGATCTGGGCGTTGGAGTGTAAACACAGTTAGAAGTTA
>JAITFB010000048.1 GCA_031281695.1 Candidatus Servula neotermitis | reverse complement strand
TCCCTAACTTGTATCGCAAACCTACTGGACTAACCGACAGTGAGTATGTTGAGCAGTGCTTAGCTCAGATCACTAAAGCTTTCAATTCATTTTTACCCCCAGAAGAAGTTGCGGCTTTTTTCATTGAACCAATTCAAGGAGATTCGGGGATTGTAGTTCCACCAGCCGAATACTTGGCTGGACTATACAAATTGTTGAAAGGGCATGGCATTTTATTGGTATCTGACGAAACGCAGCAAGCTCTAGGGCGGACTGGAAAATTATTCGCTTTGTCGCATTTTGGCATTCAAGCTGACCTTTATGTGATGGGAAAATCATTAGGGGCGGGATTGCCGATGGGAGCGGTAGTTGGCAAAGCCAGCGTGATGGATTCATTATCAGCTCCAGCTCATTTGTTTACTTTAGGTGGAACTTCCAGCGTAGCGGCTGGAGCGCTCAAGGCCTTAGATATTTACCAACGCGAACAAATTTTCCAACAATCCACTGAAAAAGGTGAATATATGCTGGATAAATTACGCGAACTCCAAGAAAAACATCCAACTATTGGCGATGTGCGCGGAATTGGTTTATCGATTGGCGTCGAATTGGTAAAAGATCGAACGACTAAAGAGAAAAATTATGAAGCGGCCGCCAAAATCTCTTGGTACACTATGCAAAAAGGTTTGCTGTTCACTTTCGTCGGCCAAAGCGTGATGCGCGTCCAACCGCCGCTGGTAATTACTTATGAACAAATTGACAAAGCGGTCCAAATCTTCGACGATGCTCTTTCGGCTTATGAAAACGGCGAAATTCCCGATTCGGTATTGAAAGAAATCGAAGGCTGGTAGCTCGCTACGTTTGCAGTAGTTAGTCGCTAATTATGCGGATCTGTTTCATTAAGTGTGCTTGCGCTCCAAAACTTAGATTTGTGGCTAATCCCTAATTCTTAGAGCAATTTTAGCCCCGCGTATCCTGCAATAGCCACTAGCTATCAGCGACTAATTACAAAGCGCTAACTCCAGTCTTTAAAATATTCACAGCAAACTTTAAGGTTTAGGCACTAAAATGAGGGTATGCTGGAAAAAGATCGTATACTGATAGTGGATGACGAAAAAGACCTTCGTGAATTATTGTCTTCAGCGTTTAAGTTCGCTGGGTTAGAAGTGGAAACTGCGGGGAATGGCGAAGAAGCACTCGCTAAAGTTCGATCATATCGTCCCGATTTAATTATCCTAGATATTATGATGCCCAAAATGTCTGGGCTAGGCGTAGCTCAAGAATTGCGTAGTCGCGGCGATAACACACCAATTTTATTCTTATCCGCTCGCGATGAAACCGAAAATAAAATTGAAGGACTGAATGCTGGGGCTGACGATTATGTAACCAAACCTTTCAGCATCGAGGAAGTCGGCGCTCGAGTCAAAGCCATTTTGAAACGCACCAAGATCGAGCTGGAGGATTCTAACCTGTTCCAAATTGACGAATTAGCCTTAGATAACAATTCCCATCAGGTGACAGTCGCTGGAAAAACTGTTGAACTCAGTCCAACAGAATACAACCTATTGAAATACTTAATGGAAAACGAAGGCCGAGTGGTTTCCAAAGAACAAATTTTAGATCAAGTTTGGGGCTATGAAATGTTTGATTCTGGAGCAATTGTCGAAAGTTACATTTCGTATTTACGCAAAAAAATCTCCGAGCCTGGAAAAAGTTCTCTTATTCAAACCAAGCGAGGAGTTGGATACATCATTCAATCTCAAAACGATGTTTAAGCGCATCCCCTTATCGATCCGCATCGCTTTACTTTCCAGCACAATTTTAGTTTTGGCTTCATTAGCTGTTAGCGTTTTCACTTACAGTATGGTACACAATCGCTCTATGAACGAATTAGATCAACGACTCATCAACACAGCCAACGGCATCTCCCATGGCGGACTGGCCACCCCAGAGTCCGACATTTTACCTTCAATCATCCGAACTGACTATTACATCCGCTTCGTAATCGATGAACAAACAGTTCGGATAATTTTACCTGGAATCAAGACACGTCCAGGGGTTATGGAAATATATTCTCCGCCTCAAATTCTAAATGCAACGCGCCAAGAAGTCAACCAAGTCTTTACTGCCAGCAGTGAAACGGATTACGATGCTAAAGATATTCTATACTCAAATCCCGAATTTTTACCTTTATTGAGCGCAGACACTCAAATTGTAGTGAATTACACTAATTGGAGAGCTATCGCCATCGATACCAGTCCTATAACCGGGGCCAAAAGTATCATTTTCGCAGCCCTTCCCACCGACTCCATCGAACAATCCATGTCTAATTTGGCTTTCATCTTAACTTGGACTTGCATATTGGTTTTACTAGTATCTGTCGCATTAACTTGGTTTTTAGTTCGTCTAAGCATGAAACCGTTACGCAACATTCGCGACATCGCTCGTCAAATTGCTTCTCGTCAAGACCAAGGGGTTTTGATCCAAAACTATATTCAGCCCACTTCATATGAGACTACCGAAATTGGATCTTTAGAGCAATCACTCAACTTAATGTTGGAAAAAATTAATGCTTCCTTTGAACGTCAAGCCCACGCTGATCAACAGATTCGTAAATTTATCGCAGACTCTTCTCATGAATTACGAACCCCCTTATCCATTATTTTGGGTTATCTTGAACTATATCAATCAGGGATGGTGAAAAAACCTGAGGAAATCAAAAACTTACTCACGAAAATCGAGCATTCGGCCGAACGTATGAAAGTCTTGGTTAACGACCTAATCACTCTCACTCGTTTAGACGAAGGCGAAAAATTAATTTTAGCTTTGACCGATCCCTTAGCCTTAGTTCAAGAATCAGCCGACAATTTGCAAGCCTTAAACCCTGATCGCCCAATTCGGGTCATTCAACAGTCAAATGAGCCTCTACGGTTGATTACTGTAGATCCTCAACGAATTCATCAAGTCTTGACTAATTTAGTTGGAAATATTAATCGTTACACTGAATCCTCCAGTCCCGTCGAATTCTTAATCCGACAATCTCCGAACCTCACTCGTATTGCTGTTATCGATCATGGCGTAGGAGTACCTTCGGAAAATTTAGACAAGTTGTTCGAACGTTTTTTCGTTTTAGAAGAATCCCGTTCTAAAACCGGTTCCGGAACTGGTCTAGGCTTAGCTATCGCAAAGTCCATCATGGAATTACACGGCGGGAAAATTTGGGCCGAGCCGACCAATCACGGCGGTTTAACCATTGTATTAGAATTCGCTAATTAATTGCATCGCTAAGAGCTTAAGTTATAAACTTTTGATATGTCCCATTCAACTCAGGTCAAAGCGCGCGGGTTTTGGTTCAAAAATTCTGTCGGCTATCTCACTTTCAAACAATATTGGAATGAATTAGCACGCGACAAATGGTCTTTAAGTATATCAATTATTACTGCTGCGTCAGGCTTTCTCGTCGGCAATTTCATTAGTTATATTTTCGTTTCCAGCATCATCAATCAAATCGCATTGGATCTTTCAACTCGCAGTTCGCCAAATTGGACTAATTATCAATTTGACATCATGATGTACATTGTCAGCGTGGCGGTCTCCAACTTGATAATTTGGCGTATAAACGCTTTCATTGTCTGGAGGCAAATCGCTAGAATCGCCAACAACTTATATTACAATTGCTACAAAACCGTGCTATACGGGAATATGGCCTTTTTCAAACGACATACTACCGAAGAAATCGTAGACTATATCAAAAATTACGTATCTGGCATCATTACCCTCGACAAAATTTTACGCGGAGATATTGTACCAATCGTATCTTCAGTCTTATTCACTTCCGTCATTTTAGGCCCGATTATGCCCCAATACACTCTGGTTCTAATTCTAAGTACGCTATTATTTTTACTAGTTCTTATTTTAACCTCCAAAAAAATCCGGATCCAAGCTCAAATAACTAACACTGAGCAAACTGATCGCTCGGAAATGATGTTTGATGTGTTAGATAATATAACGACTGTCAAAGCCCGTAACGCTGTCGAAAATGAATTGAATAAACTCCAATCAACCAATCAATTCCTCGATTCCCAGCTTCCCAAATTTTACCGTTCATATTTCCCTCGAGACTTCGGTTTTGCCAGTGTAATTACCTTAGCGTCCGCGGCCTTAATTTTCTTTATCGCCGGCTCGCAGGACTGGTTCGGAACTGATATAGGCGCTATTGTTTTAGCTTCCAGCTATACTGCTATTATCATGCAACAACTTTGGAACATGACGTTTTTACTAAGAGATTTGTTCAACGCTTTTGCGCAATCGTTAGAAATGACCCGCATTATCGAAGCTTCTAAAACTCATAAAAAATCCACAACGAAAACTGACCTAATTTTGACTAATGGAGAAATTCGTTTCGAAAACATTTCCTTTCAATTCAAAGATTTCCGTTACCAATTATCCCAAACTAAAATGTTCAATCGCTTTAATTTGATTATTCCTGGGTCTCAAAGCGTCGCCATTGTTGGCCACAGCGGAGCCGGAAAATCGACTCTCGTGAAATTCATGATGCGTTTTATTGAAGATTACCGCGGAAGAATTCTAATTGACGGTCAAGACATCAGTCAGGTCTGGCAATATACACTCCATCAGCAAATTGGCTATATCAGCCAAAATGCCCGATTATTCAATATTTCCATCCGCGATAATATCACTTATGGTTTAGAAAATATTTCTCACAAACAGGTCGTCCAAGCCTGCAAAGCCGCTCAAGTTTGGGAGGTAATTAAACGCATGCCCAATGGTCTAGATACTATTGTTGGTCAAGACGGAGTTGAGCTGTCTGGTGGTCAAATTCAATGTATTAATATCGCTAGGGAAATTCTAAGTAGTCGAAAGTTGATTATCTTAGACGAACCCTTTTCTGAAGTGGATCCTGCTTTAGAACATAGGCTCAACCAAGCCATTTTCAATTTGATAGAAGGAAAGACTGCAATTGTAGTAGGAAACCACCTTAAATTTGCTGCGCAATTGGACCGAATTATTGTGATGCGTCGCGGAAAAATTATTGAGGACGGAGACCATCAAACTCTTATGAAAAAACAGGGCTTTTATCGTGAGCTGTACGATCAATAGCTCAATTATCGCGTAAATTCTTAAACTGAAATGACTGCCTAACCCTTATTTGTTAGTTCCCAGCTGCAACCGCCTAAGACCTTGGTTCAATAGCATTGAAGTTTTATCTCTGCCGAGTTCTTTGTATTTTAGGATCAGGGATAGGGACTGCGTCGATTAGGTTCTTAGTATAGGCTTGTTGAGGGTTGTAAAGAATTTCGGAATCAGAACCAGTTTCGACGATTTTACCCTTAGACATGACTACAATGCGCGAGGAAACCATTTCGATTACTGCCAAATCGTGGGAGATGAATAAGCATCCGAAGCCAAAATCTTTTTGTAGTTCCATAAATAAATCCAAGACCACCGCTTGGACTGAAACATCCAAAGCCGAAGTGGGTTCGTCAGCAATCAATAACTGAGGTTTCAAAGCTAAAGCGCGGGCAATTCCGACTCTTTGGCGTTGACCTCCGGAAAGCTCATGGGGGAAACGATTCCGATAGCTGACTGGCAACTTGACTTGGTCTAACAGCTGCTCAACGTATTTAGGCAATCCCGCAGCATCCATCGGAATGCCTGAGCGTTC
>JAITFB010000020.1 GCA_031281695.1 Candidatus Servula neotermitis | reverse complement strand
GTTTGGTTATATATTGCTGGAAACGGTATAATAGCTTTCGGAGTGGCCAGTTGGCCGATGATCAATTCCCAGAATATTTGGGGGTGGCCAGTAGGGGTTTTGATTTGGGTTGGTCCAGTTGTGGGAATTGTTGGCCTAATTGCGCGTAAAATTGTTGTTAGTAAAACGCTAAGCCAAATTTTCCGATGGTCGGCAAATTCAGGATTATGCGTGATAGTCTTTGTTGGAGAAAGTTTTATTAGTGGATGGCTTAGCACAGCGTCAATTCCAATAGCTCCTAATTCTCCCGATTCACCATATTTTTTACCACAATTACAAAATGTTTCATATGCTTTTAACGATTTAAAGAATTTGAATGAAACCCGAGTGGCGGATATACAATGGCTGGCTCAAACCGGACTTTCTGTAGGTTCAGGTTGCGAATTGAACACTGCCGATTCAACTGTCACTTTCTACGCTGGGAAAAATTGCAAATTTAGTCCTAAAAATCCAGTTACTCGCGGAACTTTGGGGCAACTCTTGCAAAAACTAGCAGGCAGAACTGACCAAGCTTTGATGCTGACTTATCAAAATACTCCACCGACTCTATAATTATTTATTTCAGCCCACGCCTTGAGACCGCCTAGTACTACACTCGCACTAATCAATTGGTTACAACCAAACAATACTAAATCGGTTTACTTGATTCTAGCGACTGCTGGTATGGTTTTTATACTTCATGCCAAGCTGATCCAAGGCGAAAACAACGAAACACCGATTAAGCATATTGTCAAAATGGCGACAGTTTGAGTAGCGATCCGCAAGTTCTTCGAATAAATTACTGGAGTACGGTCCAACAATACTTTGATAAAGTAAATGGCTATAATTATGTACAACCCAGCGTCAAAGATCAAACCAGTGCTGAAGGTATCGTTCAAAGCTCCTATGCCAGCGTACCAACCGAAAACTAAAATCTGAGCTAAAGCGCCATAGAGTAGAGGGACTGATAAAAATTTAGATACCCACGAAATGGAATTATAGCTCCAAATGCAATGGCTGGCCACTAAAATCGCGCTCAATATGCAACTTGAGAAATACATATCCGCATCGTTCGGCACTGCGCGGAATCCCAAAGCATATCCAAACCAGCCGCTCAGAGCTGTCATAGCTAGAGCTGATAATGACCCCATGATGTTTTCAAACAAACTCATAAGTTTATGGTCAGCCCGTTTAGCTCTAGGATAAATCATTACCGCTAACCACAATGCAAAAGCCATACAAGACAGAGTCTGATCAAAAAGACTAATTCCGCTGGAATCGAAATTGCGAAGCTCGCTGGAATTAATTCCATTCAGCCAATCCTCGATAAAGTACCCGCTTTGCCCATGCGGTATTCCTAAAGCATTTCCCAAATAATATATCACCTCCAAAACCCAACCAAAAGGATTTTGATTAAGAGGTGGAACAAAATTCGTAAAGATCAAACCCAATAATATTCCGCCAACGATTATCCCAATCCATTTCGATACCTGAACCCAATCCTCTTGAAGATGATTCCTTCGCAAAACTCTTTCTTTGCGTTTTTTCAATAATTCGATTTGGTCTGCAACATCTTTATAATCTTCTAAAGCTGAAAAAAGAGTGATTGTGGCATCAATATCTTCCGTAGTGCGATCACTTTGGGACTTGGAAAATGCCGCTTGGTATTTTAGATACTGAGTTTCTTCTTTGGCGAAATTTTTGAGCGCAGACTTTAATTCGGCACTGCCGTATTTAAGCGCTGACTGATAATTCGAACTAGTCGTGACTAAAGACGTTTGAAATGGAGTGTGACTACTAGTTGCATTGATTTGTAATTCGCATAATAACTTACCAGCATAAATTGCGCCTTGATCGTACCCCAGTTTTTGGGCCTCATTGAAACGAGCATCGGCTTGGACCCAATCTTGATTCGATAAAAACATACAGGCTTGGGCGAAAGCATTGGGAGTTGGATGATTGACGCTGAGATATATTTTAGGGAATAAAAATTCTTTATAACCAATAGGAACCGTTTTAGAAAAATGCTGCTCTAAAAAAAATGTTCGAACATTAATTGAGCTAATAGGTCGTTGCGAAGCTTTTTCTAAAGGTTGGTTTAAACAAACGATTAAATAAGCATCTCCGCTAAACAGGTTTTGGAAAGCTGACCAGTAATTCTCAATTTCGGTTAAGTTGACGCGCATCTGATTCAAATTCAAGCTGGTATTTAATTGGACTTGAGCGATCCTAGTACGCAAAGTTTGGGCTTCGATAGTATTAAAAGAATATAAGTCCAAATTGTTTTGCAACCAAAACCAAGATCCATTGGGGCCATGGCTTAAATAATGCTCACGGACTTTCTTGGAATTCGAGCAAATATTGTCAAAAAAATCATATACCAATTCTAATTTCCTCGCATGATTGTTCGGAGATTGAGATTTGAAACTTAAAACAAACTCATGATATCCTAAAGCCGCCAATTCGCCTAAAACCTGGTCGTTTTGATCTAAACGCAAAGCTTCAGCGTAAAACTTTTCAGAGCTGGAACTTATTCCCAAAAAATACTGATCTGGCGATTTAAAATTATGCTTAACCGTTTTAACCCAAGCGTATTTAGAATAATACGCTGCTAATTTTGGAAATCGTTGAGCCAATAATTCACTCCGGGCAGCCTTTTTGAAATCTTGTTCCAACAACTGTTTTTGTTGTGGCTGTCTAACCATTTTGACAAATTGATTAATTTTCCAAGTAAGGTAACCGCTGTACAACATTTGAGCCAGAGGTTCAATACTTTCGCGAGGCATTCGATTAGCAATTTCTTCCAAAGTCTTATATTCGCGGCCTTGCCACAAGTAACCAATTCGACCAGCTAACAGATAATCGATAAATTTAGACAATCCTAAGTCTGGGTTGTTTTTAGTCGAAGGGTCAGTTTGAATAGTTAAAATCATTTCTCTTTGGGCGCCGTTTAAAGCTGGTTCAATCTTTAATAAATTATTTGCGTACAAATGTTTTTTGGCTCGCTCCCAATCACGTTGTAAAGCCCTGGCTAAATCGAATTCATTAAAGTATGGTTGATTTCCAAATATGATCGGACGACTCCATTTGGGAAGTTGGGATGAACGGACCGATCCAGGTTTCAATACTCCGGAAGCTGGGGATGCTTTAGCTACAGTAGGGACTGGAATTGGTTGATTCTCTGCGCGAGGACGGCCCGCAGCAGCTGGTAAAAATTTAGCATGAAATTGCTGAGGGTCGCGCAACCATAATTTAACATCCGCTACCGTCGGCCTCTCTCCAGCTTCATTGCGAGTTAAAGCATCCAATAAAGGTTTCAAAATCCTTCGGTCAGTTTTTGAAGCATAACTCATTTCGATCTCAGGTCGATCCATGTGGACTTGCAGATCCCCAGGCCGTTCCAAGAAATCCTGATAAGGATGACGCGCGTTATACAATGTTGCGACAGTAAAGCCCAGAGAATACATATCGGAAGCACTGCTCAAATACATGCGAGACGCTTCCGGAGCCATATAACCTAAAGTGCCTAAAGCGTCATTTTCATGAATAGTGACAAACTTACTTTCACTGTCCACAATCGTGGCGGATGTAAAATCGGCTATAACATAGTCAGTCCCATATAAATACACGTTGCCTGGTTTGATATCGACATGAATAATGTTCGCCTTATGCAAAGTATCAATCGCTTGAACCAGAGCTGGTATAACGAATTTACGCAAATCGTCCAAGCTGTGTTTGCGCAGATCGTTAGCCAAAGATCCTTTTGGGCAATAGGGATGGACGTATATCGGATATTTCAATTTGGGATGAATTGGGTCTGGATACTCCCCTACATCAGCCAAAGGCAACAAATGAAAATTCCGATGCTCATGATGACGAGCCAAAAAATCAACAATTTTTTCACGATTAGGGGCTAATTCAGGGTTAGTTTCGAGCCACTTAGCGTAATTGAAATCAATTTTAGCAGTAAGAATTTGGTCAGTTTTCAAATCTTGGACTTGATAAACTTGCGACTCAGTTCCCTCCCCTAAGAATTCGGCACTCAAAATCTGATAGCTACCCCCTTTAGCCCCAATAAAGGTAAAATCTTGATCCAATAAAGGGCGTTGTTGATGCTTCCGTGCCGCTGGAGCTACTTTGGTTAATTGCTCAAAAATGTCTGATTCAACCATCCTTTTTAGACCTGCTACTGCTCAAATTCAACCTTGCTGAAAACGAATACTGTCATCGGACGTACTCACTTTAATAGTACTTTGTTTAACATCCTGATGGAAGATATAATCACTCAAAGGGTTCACGAACATCTCTTCGACCACATTGCCGATACCTCTTCCTCCGTTAGCTTTGGTTTCTTGAGACTTACAAGCTTGAAACAATAGCTCGAAAGCAGGCGAAGCTGGGTTGAACTCCAGTCCCGTTAAAGTAATATGTGACCGTTTTTGAAGCGACTTGGAGACTGTTTCGATTTGCTTGGCTAAAATTTCCCGCGCTATTTCTTCGGAAATATAATCGAACACTATGATGTTTCGACCTAAACGATTCAAAAATTCGGGTTTGAAGCATAAAGCAATCTGTCGCTTAATCTCTTTTGACAACTGAGAATAACTTTTATCAGGAGCTGCCAGAGGATTGAGCTCATACTGGTCATTTTGGAGATTCTTAACCACCACGCCGATATTGCTGGTAAAGAAAATAATGGATTCAGAAAAATAAACAGTATTACCTTGACCATCAGTCATCCGACCGTCTTCTAAAATTTGCAAGAACTTATCCATCACGCTGGGATGAGCTTTTTCTATTTCGTCGAATAAGACCACCGAAAAAGGATTAGCCTTGATCGCATTAGTCAATTCCCCTCCGCTATCGTAACCAATATATCCCGGAGGAGCGCCGAACAGCCTTTGGGCGGCGTGCTGTTCGCTGAATTCGCTCATATCCAAACGGATCATAGCGTTTTCGTCCTCAAACAGTAATTCGGTAACCGTTTTGACCATTTCGGTCTTGCCAGTTCCAGTAGGCCCAGCCAAAAAAGCAATGCCGCGGGGTTTAGAGTCTTTCGAAGAATGTTGAACCCCCGACAAACCCGTGACCGCTCGCTCAATGATTTGGGAAATTTTAGTAATCGCTTGTTCTTGGCCTTTCACTCTGCGACGCAAAATAGAACCGAGATCTTTATGCTTAGCGAATTTAGCTTGTAGCTCAGTTTCCCATTTATTTTCCTTGACTCCGTATTTAAAGACTGAAAGATTTTCGAAAATTTTAGAAAAATCTCCACCATTCTTTTCGTTCATACCCACAATTTCATCAATTTCAGTCAAAAGCATTCTTTCCGTCGCATCAACAAATTTAGTTTTCAATTCAGGATCAGCTTCAATTTGTTCAGTCGTCAAATTAATATAAGCCTCCCGCATTTTGCGATCTGGAGCCGGCAAAATAATGGTCCGAACATTAGGATTATTCAAATAGAACCAAGGCGGTAGATCGTTTTGTTTTTCCACCAATAAAATCAAAGTATTAATTCCACCTTGTCCACCAGCTGCATTCATCGAAGCATATAACAAATTTTGAAACTGATAATTTTCGGCTTCGCTCAAACGTTCAGGATTTAAAATAGCCCGCGAAGCATTGTTGACCACGCAAACCATGGGCTTGTTACCGGTTTTCTTAGGCACGTTGCTCGGAGCAGTGGTTATAGCGGCGCGAATAATTTCAGCATAAACGCTAAAGCGGTCATTAGGCTCATTGCGATCGTATTTCGAAGCCTGCCGAGTCCGATTATTGCGTTGTTGTTTGGCCACTTTACGCCATTGAGCCAAATCGGGGTGAATTTTGGCATCAGCAGTCGCACCGCTGGGTTCATAATCGTTAGTAGAAAGCCCATTCGACAAATCTGCTTCGCCTGGATTGATTTCTAAGATCGTGACTTCGGTCGAATGTTCATTAGGAGCTGGATAGAAACCAAACAAAGGATCGCAAAACAAAAAATCATATTGATCTTGAAAAATGTCGTAAATAGCTCCGTCAATTTTTTCAAACCCTTTTTTACCAGCGATTGGATACAAATCTTTAGTATTGCCTTCTAAAATAAAAGTGCTTTTTACCCCTAAAAATTCATTCAGTTCGCGTTGCCATTTCGAAGCGTTTTCAGTCAACATTATTTCCTCCTTGGTTATGAATTCCTACGGAATAGCGCTGGCCTTCCGATTCAACCAGTTGTATCTTTCGACCATATTCCGCTAAATAGAGTTTATATTGAGGTTCGATTTTTTGGTTAAAATAATAAATATTTTGGTTAGTCGACCCTATCAAGCCTGATTGGTTATCGTTCAAAGCATCCACGTAACGTCCGTCTATCAAAACTGCAATGTCTCGACGGATTTGTTGTAATTGCAAAGGAGATAACAATTGATTCAACTCAGCCAAAGTATAACCAGTATAGACTAAAACATCAGCCAAAATCGGATGGATTTTTTCCAGCAATTCCAGCAATTCGTCTAATTGTTCAAATGGATCGCCTCCGCTAAATGTAACTCCATCGGGATGATACTGATCATTGATTTTTTTTATTATTTCCAGCAATTGTTCGACTGAGTACTCCAAATAATGCCCTTGAATCGGCTTAAACCATTCCGGACTGATACAATTTCGACACTCTTTTGAACATCCGCAAGTCCAAATTACTAAGCGTTTCCCAGGTCCTAAAGTATAAATAGGATAAAGCAGACGACCGATCAACATATTTTTCGATTCAAGCCTTTTGAAGATGGACATCAGTAATATCCAAATACACAGGAACCTCATTAGCAATTTGATGTTTAAGCCGAACCGACTTGCAATTTTGGCATTCATCAATTCGAGTACTCTGGTCAGGCACTTCATACATGGTTCCGCACCCAGGACAAGTAATCACCCAAGCGAATTGGCGGACCTCATCAACAACAGGTTGAATCGGCAAATCAATTACTTTGACAAACCGTACCTGAAATGCAAATGAAGCTGAACCTAACGCAAAGACCGTACCTTCGCGCAAAAGAAAAGGCTGATCAGGCTCCAAAGGCTGAATTCGACCTAGACTTTTATGCCAAAAAGTTCCGTTGGTAGTTTGATAAGGCAGCAAATACCATAGGTCGTTGTCCAAATAAATTTTGCAATGCTTCGAACTGACCAAGACCGCTTGGTCTGGATGTTGAAGGTATAATTGTTCCCGAGCGAAATCAATCTTCCGGCCTATTTCAGTCCCTGCGGGCGGAATGGTCAACGTGTCTATATCGTGCGCATCAAATTTTCCCACCAAAGTCAACTGAACGGGACGCAAGTCGGTCGCGCAATACGCGCAAGTCGCGGAACCAGCCTGGAAAGGCGCTTCGCAATTAGGGCATATTTTCAAAGAGCTAACTCCTGAGGCCGGCGAACATCTGATTCAGACCTACTAGTATCCGTTGAGCGCACTTTCGCTAAAGTTGAAGTTCCACCTTCTATTGCAATTTGCCTAAAGGCCTCACCGGCCTTGGTGATTCGAGAATTCACGAATTTGATCCCATCTGCCTGCAAATCCTGAATAATCTCAGGAAAAATATCACAAAAATGAGCTTGTTTTTGAGCGACTAAGGATTTATCAGAATCGGCCAAAAGATTTTGGCTGAACTCTGCATTATAAGTGGGTCCTCGAGTTTCCAACGATTCAGTCAAAACTGGTTCAATGATAATTCCGTTCGCAGTTTGAGATACCCTAACTGGCAACTCTTGAGGATTACTACTAGAAAACAAATCATTGGTCGGAGGCACTTCCATATTTGCCAAATTGGCTTCTTTGAAAAACAGACTCTGGTCGAATTCATAGCCATGCTTTTGAAATTTTTCCAGGATTTTTTGATTAATATAACTACGTTCAGTATCAATCTGATTTGAAAGTTTGAGCCGATCAATCTGTTCTTGCAAATCATTATAAGAAGCAAAACCTGATTTAGCGATCAAAGCGGGCGTTGGCAATTGCAAAGCCGTTCGTAATTCAACTTGCTCAAGATGCAAAGGTAAATATTCATCATAGGCTTGGTTGAACAAGTCAATTTTACGTAAAATAGTAGGCTTCAATTCTAAATAATGTTTGACCGCTATGTTAGCATCTTCCGAGGTAGGGTTTTCTAATAATGTAAGCAGGTATCGGTTCAAATTCATTAGAGTCGATAAATCATCTGAATCAATTCCTGGGTGCTTACTCAAAGCTGAGCTCTGCGCTAAAGCAGCTGGTAAAGAAATTGACTGTCTGCCGACTTTCTTATATGATATTTTGGACTCGCTAGGCTGGCGAAATGTTTCTTTTATAGCTCTCTGACCATCGCTGCTTTGGTCAATGGCACTATGGTTGATAACGCCCTGACTGTTGACACCCTGCATGTTTGAAGAAACAACCTGTTCGTCACGAGTTACAGATACTTTCACCCTCGGAGAGGTGTTTGCAACGACTGGCCGAATATCGCGGTTTAATTGGGCCGCCAGTTCGTCAAAATTGAAAAAAGTCTGCTCTTCAATTTCCTGCCTTTCTAGATTTGAAAAAACCGCGGCAGTTTGTTGATTTTGAACAACTTTGGTTTGACGATTTCGGTATGCTAAATACCCGTTTTGAAATTCTTGTAGACCAGCTTCAAAATTGGTTTGCCAATGATTGAGCTCTTGAGTAATCTTTTGACTTAAATTACGAATCGCTTCCGCTGCGGTCGGTAAGTTGACATTGATTTGTTGGTCGATGGCTTGACTAATATCGGACTTAATTTTCTCAAAGTTTTGACACACAAATTCCATAGAACTGATATTGCTTAATTGCCGAAGCTCATTGGCCATACTCGATTTTACTCTTTGTCTAAGGGCTTGACATTGGCTAATTATCCCATTGTATTGATCGGTTGCAACTCTAATTTGTCGCAAGCGCTCTTGACGTTCAGCTTCCAAAAATTGTTGGCGTTGTCGCTCCAATTCCGCTTGGCTAATTGTATGTGAGCTCATAATGCTAATCTTAAGACATTTCCTAATCGGAATGGCCTCTTACAATAACTAGACTAGATTTTTCCATAAAATACTAAGCGTTGGTTACCAGACAATCAGATAAACTGTCTGAGTGAAAACTACGGATGACAATCAAATAGCCGAAAAAAATCAAGACAACTCATTTATTCGTCTTTTACAAAAACTACCCGAACTGCCTGTTCCGACCGCAGAAGAATTGGCTATGAAACAAGCTTTTTGGGATAGTGTAGCGGAAAGTTTCGGTAATATTGCGGAGTCGGATACATCTAATTCGGATTAGAAAGGTTGCAGGTAAATTCGTGTAGGATATGAAACTCCTCCACCATTTTTTTCGTATATACCTTTCGTCGTCCATTACATCGATCCTCCTATCTTCAAGGTATTGTACGTAGCTTTATCACAATGAAAAAATTTCTGCTCCTGTACATTAAACAACACCTCCTTAATAAAAAGTAACACTTTCAGGGGGTTCTTTCAGTCACTGCTCCTTGATTTAAAACTGGCGGTAGTTATAGCGGCACGAATAATTTCGGCATAAACGCTAAAGCGGTCGTTAGGCTGATTAACCAAGTCGCTAGTGTTTATGTAGCCAGCAGCAGTCAACTAACTTTTAGTCAAGTATCCGAAAGTAAACTTGAACGCTGGGTCCAAAATTTTATCAGCACCTTCAATGTTCGCGCGCACCACGGCAATTTGATCGCCTTGTAAAAGCGGTAGGATTGGCACATCTTGGGCCACCAAAGTTTGAATTTCTTCCAAAATCGAAATTCGCTTAGTTTGATCCAACTCAGTTTGTTCAGCACTGATTAAATTGTCAACCTCTTCGTTGTAATAGCCATTATTCAAGATGTTTTCCTTAGTGAAGCGAGCCGACAAGCCGTTATCAGGGTCGGGATAATCAGGAAACATACCCAACTGGTAGGCTGGATACGAATCGAAGCGCTCTTTCACATAAGTCCCCCATTCAGTCCCTTGCAAATCTACGCTAAACAAACCCGAAGCTTCTAGCTGATTCTTGATTAAACCATATTCATCCACAGAAGAGGCCCCGTAGTGATCGGAATTATATTGCAACTTCAATTCGATCGGAGTTTGAATTCCGGCGGCCTCAATCACGGCTTTGGCCTTTTCAAGATCGGGCCCGCCTTGCCCATCTCCATACAAATCTTTGTAAGAAGTGACTGCCCCAGGCAAACCATCGGTCAAAGCTGAGTACAACGGAGTGTAAGTGTTTTTATAGACTGTTTCAGCTATTTGATTACGATCGACCAAATGAGCAATCGCTTGACGGACGGCTAAGGCTTTAGCTGGATCAGCGGTATCAGTTTTGGCGCCGAACGGTAGAAGTTCAATATTAAAAACGATATAACGCTCCTCGCCGCCTAAACCTTGAACCACTTTCACATCTTGATTGCTCCGCAAGTCTTCGATATCGGAGGGCGACAGAGTGCAATACGCCACATCGAAGTCGCCGTTAGCTATGCCCAACTTCAAATTGGAAGCTTCTGCCAAATAGGTCAATTGGACGTCGCTGGACTGAGCGGGTCCCCAAATTCCAGCATAGTTAGGGTTCACTTCGAACTCAATGAATTCATTAGCTTTGAAAGTCTTAATTTTATATTGTCCAGCGAACACCCCCGCGTTCACAATGGTTTCCTCGTCGGTCAATTTATCAGCAGCAAAAACTGCTTTAGGGACGATAAAGCCAGCTGGCGAAGACAAAATGCTTTGGAAAACCACGTCATTTTGATTGGCTAATTTGAACTCCACTGTACTCTCATCCGGAGTAGTGACTTCGACCAAGTTGGTCAACAAAGATGCTGGACCGTTTTCGTCATTGATAGCAATCATTCGGTCGAAAGAAAATTTGACGTCCTCAGAAGTGAGTGGCGAGTCGTCCGACCACTTGAGATCGGGTTTCATTTTTACAATATAAACATCGGGCGAGGTGTATTCTCCGCTGATGGCCAAATCAGGCGCAATGGCTTTGGTCTCGTGGTCATAATTGAACAGCTGAGGGAACACTTGGATCTTGACTTGCAAACTGCCGTTGTCAAACGAGCCAGCGGGATCCAAAGCGGTCAATTTATCAGTTGTGGCGACTGTGATTATGCCCGTATCAGAGCCAGCGCTACCAGTGTCGGTTCCGCTGCCGGAGCCACTATCATCAGATTCTGAAGAACAACCTACTACACCAAATAGCAAAGTTAGGATTGTAAACAGACCCATACTTTTACGAGCCCAAACTCTAAACGTATTTTTCATCTTTTTCCTTTCGCCAAATCCAAGTCAGAACATGGTTATCAACCGCCAGATTAACGATTTATGCAAAGTTTATGTTAATTAATCGCAAAAAATGGCACTTTTTGACAACTGTGGCAAGTAAACTTAGAAAGGAGCCGCCTAGCCGCCTAGCCGCTTAATTAAGGGGGTATTTCGCTTCGATTGCAATCTCCTAACTATCAAATGACTCAACCTTAAAATAATAACTAATCGCTAACCGCGAAGCAAGTTACAGTTGTTGTTCGAAGATAGTTTTCAGTTTGGCTGCCAGTTCGGCTTCGTCGGGGCCATCTACAGTAACCGTAATGGTATCGCCTTGCTTTACGCCCAGTTTCATAATGGCGAAAATTTTATTGGCTTCGGCGGAGGCGTCGGCTTTGTGGACTTCGACTTTGGATTGCGAATTTTGGACTTCGCGCACGATTACGCCAGCTGGACGAGCGTGAATGCCCAAATCGTCTTGGATCGTATAGTCAAAACTAATCATGGATTCCTTTCCTTGAGAACTCTAAGAGAGTTGTAATAAATGCATCGTAAGTTTGAACTTGAGATAATTGAGCCACCACCAACGGCTCCAACAACAAAACCATCAAATTTTCAAAAATGTCATAAAAACGCGCCTTATCTTGAGCATTGACTGCGAATAAAATCATCACTTGGACTTTACGCTCGCCCCATTTGATGGGTTTTTGGCTGACTGCGATACAAATTCCAGTCTTAATTGCGTTCATATGAAGAGCGTGCGGAATGGCGACTTTGCCGTAAGCAGTCGAATAACTGCGCTCCCGATCCAAGACCTGTTCAGTGAATTGGGCTTTAGCGTAACCGCGCTCAATCAACCGAGTACTCATTAATTCGATGGCTTCGATTTCGTTGCTAAAGCCTGGATTAACCATAAACAATTCAGGTTCCGACACTTCCATAAGATGATCACGCAAGCGATACATATTCTTAAGATTGACCACGCTGTTCAGGCCAGTTTTGATGTGACTCAAATCTTTTGTATTCAAAAATGGTGAGATTCGAATAACCTGCACCCCTGGGGTAGCTGGAAAATCAATAGTAGTTAAAACCATATCGACTTGGTCAAATGAGCTGATTTCCTCAGCGTTAGAAACCACTCCTAAAAAGATAATCGAAGCTCCAAATTGCTCAGTCAATTGTTCCAGCAGCTGGTTCGACAAATTGTAATAACGCGGGAAGACCAAAACACAACGGGCTTTATTGCGCAAAGTCGGCTGGAATTGCAGCATCACCCCAATATGAAACGCAATATAAGCAATTTCGTGGGCGTCTAAATGGTGACCAGTTTCGCGATTAATAATTCCAGCGGTCGAAACTGCTAACTCATAAATGAAAGTGCAGTGCCTTTGAATTTGCTCGGTCAGAGGATTTTTAGTGTGATAATTATTGCGCAACCGTTTCAACAAATTATCTACGTGCAAAGTGAAAGAAAACATCACCTCTTCGTTATCAAAGTCCAATATATCGAAGGCGGACAATTCCTCCCGAATTAATTGCATCAACTTTTGACTTTCGGGGCTAACAATATTTTGAACTGCCACTTTGGACTTTTGATGATTGGCGTTAGCATATTCCACTTTGGTGATGTTACTCAACAATAAGCCAGTCAACTCGTCTAGTTCCAGCTGATTAAAACTCAAATGATACTTAATTTCAATTTCTTTGGCAATTTGTTCACCCAACTTTAATTCCGGAGTGGCGAATTCAGTAGCTGAAGGCGATAACACTTCTGCAGTTGCTGGTGATGCTGGTACTGCCGCTGGTACCGGTGGCACTGCTGCTGGTGGTGCTGGCGCGACTGCCGGCGGTGGTGAAAGGGGTGCAGTTGGTGGTGGAGGTGATGATGGTACTGCTGCAGTAGTTGGTGGTGATGCTGGTAGTGGTAAAAATGGTGCAGCTGGTGGATGAAAATTGTCTACCTGACTTTGGTTGGCGTTATTCTTAATGCGCACAATTTTAATCAGCAGATCCAAAACTAAACCAATCAACGCATACTCATTAATAAAGTAAGAATTTTGATTACAAATTTCCAGCAAGAGATTTTTGAGCGCGCCCACATCATATTCAGGAAAAGCCTTACTAATAGTAGCTAGACTCAAAATGTTGTCATTGAACTCCAAATAAATAGTTTCGGACAAAATCCGTCGCTTATCCAATTCGGAGCCGATAATCTTCAAGCGGCCTTTAGGCTGGACCAACGACAAATCAAAACTCTGTAAATGCTGTTTGATAGTGGGCATCAATTTACGAATGGTTGATTCAGTCACGAACAACTGCTCGGCTAGTTTTTTCAAGGTCAAATCATCTCCAGGGTTTTCCAAAATGACCCGAATAATCCGCAGCGCGCGCTTTTCTGGGGTGGTAGGAAAATTATAATGCGGCGCAATATCCATACTTTGATACGCCTCATTATTCAGCCGATATCCGCGAACCGTGGGGACAATCAGCTGAGGATTTTCCGAGCGAATTTGCCCCACATAAGTTTTGACCGAACGCACCGAAATATTCAACTTACGCGCCAAAGTTTCCGAAGTAATTCGTTCACCGTCCTTGGGGAATTCCCGCAATAAATCAAAATGCTTGCCTTGCAGGAACGATGACATCAACTTAACCCAAATCTGCTCCGTTGGATTGAACCACGCTTTTATACCAATTGAAAGAGTCTTTGATGTAGCGGTTTCCGCTGCCTTCGCCGTAATCGTCCAAGTCCACATAAACCAGCCCATAGCGTTTGCTCATTTCCGAGGAAGAACAGGATACAATGTCGATCGGCGCCCACATATAATAACCTAAAATTTCAACACCGTCTTGAATAGCCTCTAAGATATTGCGAATGTGTTCGCGCAAGTAATTTATGCGATACCGGTCGTGGACAGTTCCATCCTTCAATTCATCAATGGCGCCGAAACCGTTTTCGGTGATGATCATCGGTTTTTGATATCGATCCCAATACATATTCAATTTAGTTCGCAGTCCAATCGGATCAATCCCCCACCCCCAATCGCTCTGTTGGATCTCCGGATTCCTCCTCCAACCATCTTGAGCGTTGACAGATTCCGCGTCGGCTACAGCAGTGTAATAATAAGAAAAGGAAAAATAGTCTTGGGTGTTGCGCTTCAAAGCGTCGAGGTCATTATCCCGCATTTCAATATGAAAATTTTGCTCTTTATAATATCTTAGAATATACCCAGGATAATATCCGCGCAATAATACATCAGGTACTAAAAAGCTTTGGCGTTGATTCCTTTGGTAATTGGCTAAAACGTCTTCGGGGTTGGTGGAAGCCGGATAACTTACATCATCATAAGTCATAAAACCCAGCTGGAAATTCTGATTGATTTTCTTTCCGAGCTCGTAACCTCTAGCGCACGCCACCAACTGATGATGTAAACCTTGAAACTTTGCCTCCCAAAAATTATCCGTCCAATCGGAGGGAATCGCTAAATTGGTGAAAGCCTCAAAAGTGATTAGGTTCATTTGACATAAGAAAAGCCAATATTTAACTTTACTCTGATAGCGCTCCATCACAGTTTCAGCAAAACGTAAATAATCGTCCACCATTTTCCGCGAATACCATCCACCATATTTCAAAGACAAATTCACCGGAGTTTCGTAATGAGAAATCGTTACAAAGGGTTCCATTCCATTGTCCAGCAAAGTGTCGAATAACCTGTCGTAAAACTCCAACCCTTTTTGATTGGGCTGAGGATCGTCGCCATTTGGGAAGATTCTAGTCCAAGCAATTGAAGTACGAAAAGAATTCATTTGAGTTTGGCTCAACAACTTCAAGTCTTGAGCATAGGTGTGGTAAAAATCAATCCCCCTACGCTTGGTGAAATTGAGACCAGCGTTATTCATCAATTCTTCAATCTGCGCCTTGGTCGGTTCAGCGTTATACCTCTTGGATAAAGGCAAATCGGTTTGGATATAATTCAAATCCGCAATAGACATCCCTTTACCATCTTCATGCCAAGCCCCTTCAGCTTGATTAGCTGCGATTGCGCCACCCCACAAAAAATTGGCAGGAAAACTTGTCGAAAGTCGTTTCATATTACCCTCATCCTTTGATTAGGTGATTCCAACACTATCGTGAATCTGCGTGATGAACTATGCACGACTTGACTGAGCTCGATGTTGATCCTCTAATACACTAATTCGTTGGTCCAAACGTTCAACAATTATTACAACCTGCTGGCAAACATTCAACTCGCTATGGATAGTCATAAGAGTGTCCTGCGCATGAGCGAATAACAACGTATGCGGATGAAACTGTCCGTCAGTTTCCTCTTGAATAAGTTGAGTCTGTCTTCCGTGAGCAACACTCAATAGCGCCTTGGCCTCTTTCAATTTGGCCTTGGCCTCTTCGAAATTTTGTCCAGCCACCGCCTGAAACGACTCAGCGATCAACAAGCGGGCATCCCCAGCATCGACGATGATATTCATCGCAATATCGACTTCATTTTCGTCAATTTGTTCAGTCATAGTCTTTTTCCTCCCCAAAAATTACATTACGTTCGACGTACTTTTTTCCATCGATTCCGATTCTAACGCTAATTCGTCTCGCTCAGCCTTCGCTTGCTGAGTGTCATATACTTTGAAGAACGGATAGTAAATCAGAAAGTTCAAAGCTATCACTACTGCTAAAAGAATCAGGCCGCCTACACTTGGGCTCACGATCCAAGTCGAGACTGGAAAAGGCATATACCAAACCTGCATAACGGAATTGGGGATAGCCGCCCAGCCGAAAGATAGCCAACCGTAAACCACCATGGGGGTGATCAAACCAGAAATCCACATAGGGATCATCAACAAAGGGTTCCAAGCGATTGCGCCGAAAACTATGGGTTCATTGATATTCAAAATCCCCGGAAAGACTGAAGCGCGGGCGATTGCTTTCAGACGGGTTGATTTAGCAAATAACATCATAATGCATAGAATCAAAGTCGCGCCAGTTCCGCCGATCCCGAGCCAGCCCGAATAAATTACTTCAGACGTAAAAATGTTCGCAGCTGGTCCGCCAGATGCGACCGCTTCTGAGTTTGCCGTGATAGCTTCGAGCATAATAGGAAAAGTGATTGAATAAAGCATCCAAGTTGAAATTCCCATAGTGTAAAAGAAACAAGCCAAGAAATACAGAATGGTAAAACCCCAAAATGTCTGCGCAAAAGTTGTAAGCGGCGACAGGGCCTGGTTGATCAATGCGAACACATCCAACCCTAGTAACGATGTTATAACCCAACTACCACCGACTAACAACAAAATGGGCAACATATTATCAAACCACTGCCGCACAAAATCAGGCATTTGCGAATCTTTGCCAAAGAACGAAAAATTACAAAAAAGGCGGAATACAATTGAAGCGATTATGCCCACGATAATCGCGACGAACATACCTCCAGCGCCCAAAGCTGAATACTCGAAAATTTCAGCATTGTCTAAATGCACCACCATCGCAAACATACCTACTGAAGTCATTCCAGCCACTAATCGCAGAGCGTGCAATTTTTTGCGCTCAATATAATTAAAAGGTATTAGAAACGCAATGATCAATCCGACTAAACCGATTGTGTAATTACTCAACACATATAAGTCTGGCATCCCAGGAATATATTCTTGCAGAATCGCAAAAATTGTCACTAATGACCCTACCAAGACCAGCGGTAAAATTTGCATCATCGAGTCTTTCAAAGTTTGGATCATCACAACTTGATTGATTCGGTCCATTTTCGGTGCGACTGATCGGTCCATCCAGCGTAAAAATTTATTCATAAAATCGCCTACCCTTCCACTACTGACAACATATGATCCAAGGCTTTATTGCCATCCAGCGTAGAATAATATTTACGCTCCATAACCAGTACCTTAGCGTTCGTACCTTTGACCCGCTCTAACATATCATTTTCCAAATATGCTAAGTGCGGACCTAACATTATCACATCGACGCCAGCAGCATAAACCTCAACTTCAGCCTCGCTACGAGCAATCGCTTCTAGCTCTAAACCTCGAGCTTTAGCAGCTTTGCGCAAATTCACAGCCATGAAACCCGAAGAAGCTCCACCGCCACATATTAGAAGGACACTAATTCCTTTATCTTTTGAATCATCCATACCACAATTTTAAAATGCTGGCCAAAGCGGAATTGGGCTATTTTAAAGAAACACTTGCACAGTTAGAGTGAAAGAATTGGAATTAACCAATCAACAAATCTCGATTACGCAGCGGATGACGAGCGTTGAATAAAAGATTTTCAAAAAAATGAGTCAATGGCTGAAAATTAGCATCAATTTTCTTGGCTGGGTCTCGATAGTTAGCGAGGACTAAGGCGTTTCTAAAATACCAAGAATTCTGTTCAAAGAGATCGTTTGACCCTGCAAAACCGAAAGTCCGCAGATACTTAATCAAAAAAACTGCAATAGTGCGAGTGTTACCTTCCCCAAACAAATGCGCCTGCCACAAATTGCTAATAAAACGCATGATATGATCAATTTGATCCCACTTAGAAATTCCAG
>JAITFB010000001.1 GCA_031281695.1 Candidatus Servula neotermitis | reverse complement strand
ATTTGTTCATTGTGAGTAGCCATCAGGATCAAAGTCCCCGTTTGATTGATGTCTTCGAAAACCTTCATAATCCCGTCTGAAGTGGCTGGGTCTAAATTTCCGGTCGGTTCATCAGCTAAAATAATGGGCGGTTGATTGACGAAAGCTCTTGCAATTGCGACTCTTTGTTGTTCGCCACCTGAGAGCTCATGCGGTAAACGTTTTTCTTTACCTTCTAATCCCACGATTTTCAAAGCGTTTTCGACTAAAGGACGCATTCGCGTATTGGACATGCCGATGATTTGTAGCCGGAATGCTACATTTTCAAAAACGGTTTTTTTGGGCAATAGTTTGAAACCTTGAAAGACCACGCCTAATTTTTGACGAAACTTAGGGATTCGACGTTTGGAAATAGTGTTTAGATCCTGTCCAGCTACTACGATTCGCCCGTGCGTAGGTTGTTCTAATCTCAAAATTAAATTTAAAAAGGTACTCTTTCCCGACCCAGAAGGACCTACTAAAAATACGAAATCGCCTGGATCAATATTTAGCGAAATATTGTTTAATGCTAATGGAGCATCTTTAAAGTATTGTTTTCGCACATTTTCAAATAATATCACTTGGTCAGTTTAGCAACCTGAGTGGCGATTGAGCGTTGATAGTGTAAACTAATTGCATATGCCATCCAACGAACCCCCTATGAGAACTCCGCGTAATTATGAAGCCGAAGACATTACAATTTTAGAAGGTTTGGAGGCAGTCAGAATGCGGCCAGGCATGTATATTGGTTCGACTGGCCCAAGGGGGTTGCATCATTTAGTTTATGAGGTAGTGGATAATTCGGTCGACGAAGCTTTAGCAGGATTCGCTACTGAAATCGATGTCATTTTGAATACTGACGGCTCAGTTACTGTAATCGACAATGGACGCGGAATCCCGGTCGATGAAATTAAAAGCGAGGGAAAGTCGGCAGTCGAGGTGGTATTAACTCAATTGCACGCTGGGGGGAAGTTCGGCGGTGAAGGATATTCAGTATCCGGAGGATTGCATGGAGTGGGTGTTTCGGTCGTAAATGCATTATCCACCCGTTTACGAGTGGAAATTCGGCGCGACGGCTACATTTGGACTCAAGAGTATGAAAATGGAGTTCCTTTGACTGCTTTAAAGCGTCAAGGGCAAACTGATACAACGGGAACAACGGTGACTTTTTGGCCAAACTCGGAGATTTTCGATACAGTTGAATGGGATTGGGACACTTTACGCGCGCGTTTACAACAAATGGCCTTCTTGAATAAAGGGCTGATTATAAGTTTGACCGACCGCCGCCAAAATCTTGAAGAACCTGACCTCGATCTTTTAGAAAATGTTCCTGAAGTTTCGAAACGCTTCCAATATATGGAAGGATTGAAAGACTACGTTGAGTATTTGAATCGCGGGAAGAAGACTGAACCAATTCATGAAGGGGTGATTTCGATTGTGAGCGAAGATCCTCAATCTAAAATGTCCTTGGAATTGGCTATGCAATGGACGAACGCTTATAATGAGTCAATCCATTCTTTCGCTAATACGATTTCCACGACTGAAGGGGGAATGCACGACGAAGGGTTTCGGACTGCGTTGACGGGATTGTTGAATCGATATGCTCGTTCGAAACAATTGCTTAAAGAAAAAGATGAGAACTTAACTGGCGAAGATGTTCGCGAAGGATTGACCGCTATTTTGAGTGTGAAATTGACCGAACCTCAATTTGAAGGTCAAACTAAGACCAAATTGGGCAATACTGAAGCGCGTAGTTTTGTTCAAAAAGAAGTTAACCAAAAGTTAGGCGAGTGGCTGGACGAAAATCCCAAATCAGCTAAATCTATCATTAATAAAGCGATTGGGGCCTCCTTAGCTCGAATTGCTGCGCGCAAGGCTCGCGAAACTACTCGTCGCAAGACTGGACTAGACAATGCTGGTATGCCGCATAAGTTGAAGGATTGTAAATCTAAAGATCCAGCTTTGAGCGAATTGTTTATAGTCGAAGGGGACTCGGCCGGAGGATCAGCCGTTGATGGTCGCAATCCTGAAACTCAAGCTATTTTGCCTTTACGTGGAAAAATTTTGAACGTCGAAAAAGCCCGCTTAGATCGCGCTTTAGGATCGGAAACTATCCAAAATTTGATATCCGCCATTGGAACTGGAACTGGCGAGAATTTTGATGTCGAAAAAGCTCGTTATCATAAAGTGATTTTGATGTCCGACGCTGATGTAGATGGGGCGCATATTTGCACTCTCCTAATGACCTTTTTCTTCCGCTACATGAATCAGATGTTACAAAATGGCTATATTTATTTAGCTCAACCTCCGCTCTATAAAATCAATTGGCAAAGAGCTGACTTTGAGTTCGCTTATTCGGAACGAGAAAAAGACGAATTAGTAAAATCTGGTCAATCTGCTGGTAAAACTTTAGATAAAGAAGGCGGGCTTCAACGTTATAAAGGCTTAGGCGAAATGAATGCTTCTCAACTTTGGGAAACCACTATGGATCCAATCAGCCGCAGTCTAAAAGCGGTAAAAATGGAGGATGCAGCGATCGCCGATGAAACCGTCTCATTATTAATGGGCGATGATGTTCCAAGCCGACGAGCGTTCATTCAACGTAATGCTCATGATGTGAGATTTTTGGATATTTAATTTGCTGTTCCAGCAACCTGACTCTTTATTGCCGATGCTGTCGCGATTGTCATTTTTTTTCTTTTACCACCACCACCACCACTTCTCCTATTGCTACTGTTACCACCACCTGCTGCGACCTGCGCCTTCCTCTCCACCTCCACTCGAATCGAATGTGAGTAGTAATTTTTAGATTAGGTTTAGCATATCCAAATTCCAGCTCGCGTTGATATTTATCCAATTGATGAGCTTCGCTTCGTTTTTTATAGTTTTATAATATAAGATAAGTCGGTAGGATTATTCAAACGAAAGGAGAATATGAAACTCGGTTTTATTATTACGGGTCATGGTCATTTTGCTTCAGGACTGTATAACGCTGTTGAGCTGATTGCTGGCGAACAAAAACTTTTCGAAGTGGTGGAGTTTTTGCCTCAAGACCCTTTAGAGGATCTAAAAGTAGCTTTACAATTTAAGCTCGATCAGTTGTTGAATCAAGAAAAATGTGATGAAGTGATATTTTTTGTCGACTTGATGGGCGGAACCCCTTTTCGAACCGCTATGGAAGTCGCGCATCCTTACGATAACGTTGAAGTGCTGGCAGGAATAAGTTTGACTCTAGTAATTGAGGCCGTAGGCGCGCGTATGACTGGAAGCGATATTCCAACTACTATTAAGAATGCTTTGGAAGCTGGACATAACGGCATGATACATGCGCAGATACCCAAAGCGTCTGCTGTAGCGCCTGAACCCACTGAGGGTATCTGAATGAAAAATAAAAAATGTAAAATGAAAAATTATTTAACACATTTACGTGCAGGTACTCACGCTTTTACACGTGAGACGTTGAAGTTGGAGAATTGATGTACGATTTTTGGGAAAGTGTTCTTACGTCTTCAATTATTTTCGTGATTTTTATCGTGATTGCGCTGGTGGGATATGGCCTTTTGAGCCAAAGAGGTATGAAACGTCAAAAAAAGCATTTTGCTCAGTTGCATGAAAAATTAGCTATTGGGCAAAAAGTCATGTTTGCTAACGGATTATTAGGAACTTTAAAACGCGTTGGAGACGAAACCGTTGATATTAGAATTAAGAGTGGTGAAATAATTGAAGTTTCTCGTTTTGCTATCAGTGAAATTGTTGGTCAAACTAAAACGGCGGGGAAGTAATATGATTTTTTTTTGGAAATACGTAATTAATTATGTTAAAATGATTCAATCAGGTGTTAAGGCATTCAAACAAGGAGGTATTTATGCCAAATATTATATTGACTAGGATCGATAATCGCTTAGTCCACGGTCAAGTTGCTACTCAATGGAATGGAACCATTGGCGCAAATTTGATTTTGGTCGCTAATGACAAAGTGTCGGTTGACGAGCTTCAACAAGGTCTAATGGACATGGCTGCTCCGACTGGAGTTGCGATGCGTTATTTTTCGATTCAAAAAACTATTGATGTGATTGGGAACGCATCTGAGGATCAAAAAATCTTCATAATTGTTCATGACCCCCAAGATGCTTTGAAATTAGTTGAAGGTGGAGTTCCCATTAAAAAACTGAACGTTGGAAACATGCACATGGCAGAAGGCAAAAAACAGGTAGCGACTTCCGTCGCAGTCGATGCTGCCGATCAAGAAGCCTTCAGGAAGCTTCAGGAGGCTGGGGTCGAGCTCTTTATCCAGAGAGTTCCCCAAATCGCTGCTGAAGATGTAAATAAGCTTTTTAGTTGATTGCTTTGCAATCACAATTAATAGTTAACTGTTAATTGTTAATTGAGACGCGTAGCGTTGGCTAAGGAGGAAAGGATAAAAAATGGGAGACGTAAATGTCTTACAGATTGTACTGATTTTTTTGGTGACTTGGATTGCCGCAATTGATCAGTTCAATTTCTTGGAGTCTCTTTATCAGCCAATCGTCACCGGCATGGTGGTTGGATTGATTTTAGGAGATTTACAAACTGGTTTGATAGTTGGAGGAATGTACCAACTCATGACCATTGGCAATATGCCCGTTGGGGGTGCACAACCGCCCAATGCTGTAATTGGCGGGATTATGGCCGCCGTTTTAGCGATATCTTTGGATTTGGAGCCGACCGTTGCGGTTGCGACAGCGATTCCATTTGCGTTATTAGGTCAATACACTGTGACTTTAATCTTCACGATTAGTTCGGGTCTGATGTCATTGGCCGATCGTTACGCTGAAGAAGCTAAACCATCATCAATCACTCGTTTGAATTACGTGACTATGACTCTTTTGGGGTTAGTCTTCGCAATCGTGGTGACTTTGTTCTTCGTAGGCGGTCAAGCTGTTGGCGAACAGGTCGTTGCGGCTATTCCAACTTGGTTGATGGGCGGTTTATCGGCTGCTGGCGGAATGATGCGTTTTGTCGGATTCGCTATTTTGCTCAAAGTTATGGTTTCAGGTGAGATGTGGGGGTTCTATTTGATGGGATTCGGTATGGCAGTTATTGTTATGGCCAGCCCCAGCTTATCAGGTCCAGCTCTCATTATTTTAGCATTCATTGGTTTTGCTTTGGCGTTTTGGGATTATCAAATCCAAACGAAATTCAAACAAAGTGCGCCTGTTGTAGGAGGTAGTCAAAGTGGCATATAATATTCCAGAAAATTACTCAGATCGGACTCCAGCCCCGCCATTGGATAACGGCACGCTCAATCGAATGATTTGGCGTTCGTTGTTCTTGCAAGCATCGTTTAACTACGAAAGAATGCAAGCAGCTGGCTGGTTATATGGCATTTTACCAGGTTTGACCAAGATTCATACCAATAAAGATGACTTGGCGGCTTCAATGTCTCACAACATGGAATTCTTCAATACTCACCCATTCTTAGTCAATTTCGTTATGGGTATTGTCTTGAGTCTTGAACAAAACAAAGCTGAAATTCCTACGATTCGCGCAGTCCGCGTGGCAGCGATGGGTCCCCTAGGCGGAATCGGCGATGCTTTATTCTGGTTCACTTTGGTCCCCATTACGGCTGGTATTACGTCCAATATGGCGATTAATGCTGAGACGTCTTTGGGTTCAGCCGTAGCGGCACCGTTTATTTTCTTAGCGGTTTTCAACATCGTGCAATTCGTAGTTCGTTTCATTTTGATGCGTTGGTCTTATAAATTTGGGACTGAAGCCATTGGGATGTTAACTAAGAACGCTAAAGAGTTTACTCGCGCAGCTTCTATTTTGGGAGTATTCGTAGTAGGCGCTCTGACTTGCGTTTATGGCGGAACTAAGTTGGGCTTAGAGCTCCCTAACGGCGAGACTAATACTCCGATCGAAACGGCGATAATTGTTGAGAATACTACTTTGAATACTCCGGTGGCAGACGGTGGATACAAAGAAGAATTATATGCTCTAGACGATAATGGTCAGATCAAAAAGGATGCTGATGGTAAAGATGAGTTGCTTCCAGGTGCTTCAATTCGCCCGCTTGGTTCTGAACTAAGCGAAATTGTGCATTTAGAAAAAGCTCCAGTTACCATTAATATCCAGGAGATCTTGGATGGAGTTTTACCATCGATTATTCCATTTGCGCTGACTTTATGTTTATACTTATTGTTAGCCAAAAAACAATGGACTCCGATTGCTTGTATCTGCTTGATCTTGGCAATTGGCATCTTAGGCGCTTTGCCGGCCGCCTTTGGAGGAATGTCGATCTGGCCGTAGTGCTAGCTTTGCGGAATTGAAAATTGCAAATTTTCGAATTCTGATTCTTAGAGCTCACGCTGAAGGTGTTTGATTACTTCGCAAGCAGCAGACCAATGTGTCCGCTTTTGTGAATTTAATTGAGCGCCGAAAGCGTGAGCTTTTACATTTTAAAAATTTACCAGCCAGCTAAAAGATTGGCTATTGGGTAGATTTTCTTATTAGCTCTTTAACGTTGGATAGCCAATACCATGTGTTTTCCAAGCTGGGATTATGAATTGGCTTCCGAATCACTTTTCAAAAAATTTTTAATTGTTTGAAAAAAACTTAAAAAAAGTGGTGAAATTTTTGGTTTGTAAAAAAATCGTGTTATAAGATTAACTTATGCTCAGCGTATTTATGTTAAATGCGCTGAACGGAAAGGAAAAAATTAATGAAAAAATTTTTCACAATTACGACCAGCGCTTTACTAGCTTTGGCGTTGGTCGGATGTGGTGGAACTGAAACCCCCACCGACGAAGGTTCCGATACTGCAGGAACTGATACAGCCGCTGGCGGCGAAACTTATACCTTGCGGGTAGCGACAGTTTTGACTGAGCAAGATCCCTTGGTTCAAGGTTTGAATGAGTTCAAGGCGGATGTTGAAGCCAAGACCGAAGGGAAAGTTGTAATTGAAGTCTATCCTGCTTCTCAGTTAGGCGATACAGCGGACGTATTAGAACAAGCCAAAAACGGTTCCAATGTCGGCGTTATCATCGACACAGGGATGTTGGCAGACTATGTTCCAGATATGGCAATTTATTCAGCTCCCTATGTTTTCAACAGTGTTGAGAATGCCCGTAAATTCATCGAATCCGACATTTTTAAAGGCTGGGATGAAGAGTTAGCTAAGAACGGTTTGCGCGATTTGAGTTGCAATTGGTTCCAAGGCGCTCGGAGTTTCATGACCAATAAATTGGTCGAGAAGCCTGAAGATTTGGCTGGATTGTCCATTAGGACCATGGGTTCGCAAGTTGCTCAAGAGACCATTAAGGCTGTTGGAGGAACTCCGGATTCAACTCCTTGGGCTGATGTCTACAATGCCATCCAAACCAAAGCTGTTGACGCTTTTGAAGCTCAAACCACCGCTATTTATGGCGCCTCTTTGCAAGAAGTTGTGACCAATGCGGCTTTGACTGAGCACTTCTTATTGTACACCGCTTTAGTGATTTCTGAGACTTGGTATCAAACTTTGCCTGCCGATTTACAAGAAATTGTGAAAGCTGCTTCCCTTGAAGCCGGCGACAAGGCCACCCAATATACTTTGGACACTGAAAAGCTGAACAAAGAAGAAATGGCGGCTGCTGGGTTGACTTACACTGAGGTCGACAAATCTTTGTTTATCGATGCGACTAAAGGTGTTTACGACACTATGGGCTGGACTGAGCTCAAAAAACAAATTGACGAATATTTAGGTCAATAGTTCATTTTTGAACGACCTAAGACTTCGGGGGAAGATTCATTTTCCCCCGAAGTTTTAGAGGAGGTTGATATGAAAAAACTCAATGAGGTGATTGCGAAAATTGAATTCGTAATCGGTTCATCATTGTTGATTATAACTGTGCTTTTAGTTTTTGGCTCCGCCATGATTCGCTTTGTTCCCAATGCGTCCGTGGCTTGGAATGTCGATTTAGCTCAGTTGATGTTCGTTTGGATTTCAATGATTGGGGCGGATTTGGCTCTAAAAAAACGCTCTCATATGGGGGTCGCTATAGTGACCACCTTTTTCCCTTTGATAATCCAAAAAATCTTGGCCGTATTTTCCTACATCATATGTATGGCGTTTTGCGGTTTTATTTTTTACTACGGTTTACAAGTTGCGCGGGAAAATTGGCTGCGTAGTTATCAAACTCTCCATTTTGATTGGGGGTTCTTGAAATTTACAGTTAGTTACGCTTGGGCTTATGCAGCAATTTGTATTTTTGCCATTTTTATGATCTTAACTTTAATTGAACAGTTGTTCGATCAAATTAAGGATTGGAACGCTCCAGAATTAAATCGGTATATTTCTCCGGTTGTGGTTGATCCTGAAGCCGAAGATTTTGACACTTTTGAACAAGATCTCAAAGAGGATGCTAGTCCAACAATTTCCGTCAAGGAGGCCACGACATGACCGCTACATTTTTACTATTCTTAATACTTTTAGTTTTGAACATACCTTTGGCCTATACCATCGGTATCGCTTCTTTAGCTTTCTTCTTACAAAATCCGGATTTGTCTTGGGTTACTCCAGTCCAAAAAATGGTGGCAGCCACCCAAAATTTCCCCTTGTTGGCTGTGCCATTCTTCGTATTGGCTGGAAATTTGATGAACGCTTCTGGGATCACTAAACGCTTGATTCGTTTTTCCAACGTAGTAGTAGGGCATATTTCGGGAGGATTAGCTTTAATTTCGTGTATCCTCTCCACTCTTATGGGCGGAATTTCCGGAGCCGCAGCCGCTGACGCAGCCATGGAGACTAGAATTTTAGGCCCAGCTATGTTGAAGCGCGGTTATACTAAAGGTTACGCTTCCGCAGTCAACGCCATTTCAGCTTTGATTACTGCTACGATTCCTCCGGGAGTCGGCTTGATTTTGTATGGCGTAACTGGCGGGGTCTCGATTGGTCAATTGTTTTTGGCTGGAATCGTCCCCGGCGTAATTATGATGTTTATTTTGATGATTACCTCTTGGAGAATCGCTAAAAAGCGCGGATATCCTGTTGAACACGAAAATCCGCCCACTTTGAAAGAAGTTGGTAAAGCTGGAATCGATGCGATTTGGGCGATT
>JAITFB010000059.1 GCA_031281695.1 Candidatus Servula neotermitis | reverse complement strand
ATTGGAGAACGACGCCAAGGCGTAAGCCTGAATATGCCGATCCAAGTCGTTGGTTCCGAAATCTTTAAAAACTTGCGGGATGTTGCTTGCAGGCGCCGCAGCAATCACGCCAGCAATATTGAGTTCAGGGGCATATTTCGGAGCTAAAATCCCCGTCCAAAGCGCCGCTCCGCCACCTTGTGAATGCCCCATAATAGTGTTATGATTCGTTAAAGTCAGTTCCGAAATTTGACCAGCAGCTCGAATGGAATCTAAAACTGCCTTAGCTTCATCTTGTCCAATCAAATATGGGTTTAGGCCATTTGTGCCCATACCGGGATAGTCGGTCCCCACTATCGCGTATCCCCTATTCAAAATTTCGGACAAGTTTGGCACCCCAGACAACATCACCTCTTCGCCCAAAATGGTCGGCGCGCAACGTGGCACGTAACCACTAGTTCCATGAGCTAGAGCGATCAATGGTGTCGCGCTCAAAGTTGCATCTGTCGTTGTCGATGGACCTAAAACATATCCGCTGGACAAGACATTGACTGGCTGATCATCTTGAGTCACCTCAGTTATGTAAAGAATTTTCCAAGCTGGCACATCAGGCCAATCTTCAAAGGTAAACGACTCTGACCTCAAGAGAGTGCCTGGCGAATAGGTGGAAAAATCCTGATCATAAGTATAAAAATCGCCGTTCGTCTCAACGCTAGCGGTCGACGAAGGAGCTGGAGAATCCGTGGGTTCGTCCGAACTTTGATTATCGCTTGAACAACCAACCGTTCCAAAAACTATAACTGCCGACAGTATTAAAACCAAAATTGACCGGGTGGGCTTTGTTAAAAAATCAAAATGCTTCATATGGTAAGCTTACTCTATCTGATTCATTGAAGTCGTTTACTGAAAAAAATCAACTAGCCTCACGACCTAAAACTGAATTGATATCAAAACTTTGTAAAACTTCCAGTTCTTTTTCGCAAGTCCAATTTTCAATTCCTTGCAGATGCTCATAAACAAATATTGCCTCGGGATCGTCTGGATTCGCTTCCGAAAATGTTTTAGCTTGCTCTAGAGCATAAGCCCAGTTCTTTTTTACTTCCAAGTTCTTAGCTTTGACTTCCGCAAACTCAGCTTTAGCCTCTTCATAAGCTTGAACAAACTTTTCAGACTGAAAAAATGTCTCGAAAATAGCTGAAGCCAAATAACGACCTGACTCCACATCCGAGTACCAATGCACATTGCAAATAATTCGTGACTCACCGTATTGCCGAGCTCTTTGCATTATTTTATCCTGATCAGCTGGGTCAATTCCAGAAAACAACAAACCTTGCATCCATCCATAAGCAGTGTGCCCCGAAGGATATGATGGCGAGCCCAGTAACGCTTGATTGTCCCAAGGCGCGCAAGTTTGATGATCGTCGGTCTTAACGAAGGGCCGCACCTGCCCAAAATGTTGTTTGGCCTTATCTACAATCAACGACAAATCAACTTCGGCTTTACGCAACAAACGATATAACTTGGGGGTAGCATCCGGAGTGATATTCACTCCAATTTGGCAAGCGAAATGTTGACAAGTGACATCAGCGATAGTAGCGTCTCCGAAATAATAAGGAGCATCAATCCCAGCCTGTTGCCAGCGAGGTTCGCCTGCAAGCGCCTGTGCATTTTTAGCAATCGATAAATCCAGCTGTTTGAAAAGGCTATCATCTTTGGGGGCGATATTGACTAATTTTATCGAGTCTAAATACTGTTCCGGTTTCAAAAATCCCACCAACAAATCGTCAGAATTCCAGGCTAAAGTTTCAGTAGCCGAAACGCTATTAGATGGCTCATTGGACGAACTGGACGGAGATGCTGAAAGACTGTCACTTGGGCTACTTGACGAGTTGGAACAACCGACCGTTCCAAAAACCACAACTGCCGATACTATCAAGGTCAAAGACATCTTAACCAACTTATACGAAGATTTATAACATTTCATGAAATAAGTTTAGCTATACGCGAATGTTTGAACAAATTCAAGCGCGTAAATTTGCCATTAATCTCAAAATATATTGCATCAGAATTTCATAACGGCACTCCGATTTTCCAAACATTCGATTGCCTAAATGCTGGCAGAGTTTGTCGTTTGGATGAATTTAAGGCACTGTTCACGCTTAAATCATTGCGATTAGCGTATTCAACCACTGTGATAATTTCGTATCCATTTAAATAAGCAAGGCGTTTATGTAAAGATTCCAAAATGTACAAGGCCAGAATTTTAGTAAATTTTGTCACACTGACAGGTTTTTCGGTATCTCGGTCTTTTTGATAAGCCACAAAATTCGGGTAATAATCGACACGCTTATTTTTGTTGGGAATGATGATGGGGGGATATCCCAAAGCCGCCAACAGCTGATTGATTAAAACGCGTCCCATCCGACCATTGCCATCTAAAAACGGATGGATGAATTCAAACTCTAAATGAAAATGAGCAATCTGTTCCAAAAAATATGCCTGATCGTTCGATTGGTATTTGGCCAGCAATGAATTTAACATAGGCTTGACCAACTCAGGCGCTGGAGCAATATGGTTGCCAATTCTCACCCATTCATCTGTTCCGCGCACATGCCCAGCGTATCGATCGTTGATTCCACCCAAGAGCATTTGGTGTAATAATTCCAAGTTTTCAATTGTAAGCGGATAGTTAGGTTTGGTCCACAAATATTTAATCACCCGTCCTAAATTAATCGCTTCATAAGTTTCCCGCGCACTCACGCTACGCATAATTTCTTGTTCCAGCAGAATTCGTTCAGTCTCCGCTAAGGTCAAAGTCGAATTTTCAATCGCATTAGAATTATAAACCATTTCTGGCAATTCAGATTCAGTAATCATTTTCAAAAGATTGTCTCGACCGACAGACTGTTTGACATAGCGCTCTTTCAGAATTTGAATTTGTTCAGCTCGTTCATATATCGCCATAATTATTTCCTTTCTCTATTTATTTTAGCGTGAATTTGGTCTAAAACCAAATGAAATTCACGCCAAATCACCGTTTTCGCGTGAATTTAGTCCAAAAGTAGTTTA
>JAITFB010000058.1 GCA_031281695.1 Candidatus Servula neotermitis | reverse complement strand
CCTATGGCGCATTCGGCCGAGCTAATAGTTCCGGAGACTAAAATATTCGAAGCGGTCAAACTGCTTGCCACATAACCGATTAGTCCGCCGACTTGACTCTGGGCTTTAATGTCGACATCAGCTAAAACTAAATTCGCAAATGAGCCTGATTCAACGTAACCAAATAGTCCTAATTTGGTGTCGGAGGAGGCGTTAATCGTTAAGTTGGAGATTTTGGCAACGTCAGTGCCGGGGGCGTAAACAGAACCTGTGAAACTTCGATTACTGGCATTACCGATGGGAGTCCAACCAGTATCTGACTTGTAACCTGATAGATCGATTTCGTTAGCGATAATTTTCCAATATTTACCAATAGTTTGCGAACCATATACATCCCCTTCGCGATAAGTAAAAGTGGTTCCATCTTGATTGAATCCCCAATCGTTGTTATTGACTAATTTGCGCATGCAATCTAAATCGTCTACATCTGAAATTTCAAAAGGATCGCCAGAAGTTCCATAGTTTTGGCCAATTCCTGCACTCTTTCCTTCTCCACCGTCATCGCAAGTTACTTTAAAGGGAGTATCGGAAGTCGTCACGGTAACTAAGGTGTCTTGTAATAAGTTGGCTGTTTCGTCTGCAGTTCCAGTATAATTGAGCGTGTAGGGCAAAGCTTCAGTTGAGCTGACCTCGAATTGTTTACTGGTGTCTTGGGGGAGGTAATCGGAAGTAATGAGCTTGATATATTTTTGAAAAGACTGAGTTGAATGGTCTTCATTTCCTAAAGAGAAAGTCTGTGCGGAAATGTAATCGAAAAACTGATAACGATAGACTGACGATGTTCCGTCTGGAAGATTGTCAACTGGAATCAAGTCTGAATAGTAAGAACTGATCGGCGCATTGAGAGGATCGTCAGTGGTGATTTGGGTCATGCAATTATAATTGGGTCGGTCATATATTATTAAGCCAGATAAACCTTTCGGGATTGGTAACGTTCCGGAACCTAAACCCGTCCAATCCCATTCGCTTTCGGTGAAATACAGGCTGTTGGTACCAGTCCAAAAAGCTTGGTCGGCCAAGATTGAACAATTGATTGGTAAGCCATCTGGATCATTAGTGGAGCTGGTACTGGAAAAAGGCACAAAAGTAGCTGAATTGGAAGATACGCCTTGCCAACGGTAACCGTTAGCTGAAGAATCGGCCACTCCGTAAAGACTGCCCGCTCCTATAACGTCGCCCAGATTGAGATAATTCGCGTTACTTTGATAATTTGAGCTGGAAGGGACAATCCCGGCGACGTATGTTTGGTTTGCGGAAATAGTGCCGACATTGTAGGCATTTTCGATTCCGGAGTTCTCAAGCGTGGCGGTGATTCCTCCAGCTAAGCTGTCTGATGCTGAAACATTGCCCGAATTGTAAACGTTGCTGATGCTTACGCCCGATCGCGTCTCTCCAACCAAACCACCCACTAAAGAATCACCTTTAATATTCTCAGCTGCGTTTGCTGCGCTAATGATGGAAGTTAAATCGGAACCAGGACCAGTTGCGGTTCCAACTAACCCGCCGACCATTTTTTCGCCAGTAATATCTCCTTGGTTATAGCAATTGGAAACAGTTGAAGATTCAACCTGGCCAGCTATGCCCCCCACTGAATTTGCGCCAGTGATATTTCCGTAATTCATTATGTTCGTAATGGTGGAGCTGGCGCTAGCTTGGCCGGCTAAACCTCCGACCGAATCGGTTCCGCTGACTATTCCAGAGATGAGTAAATTTGCAATAGTCGCGCCCTTGATAACGCCAAATAAACCTTGGAGACTGTCCGTACTCTCGATTTTATACCCATATATAGAACTGGGTCCAGCATTATCGCAATCAGTACCGCCGTCACAACCGATTAAACTGCCTGAGAAAGGACTAGCTGTGTTTCCAATCGGAGTCCAGCCATCGCCGGTTATGCTGAAATTGGTCAAATTGGCGTAATCAATCAACCGGTAATTTTTTCCAGCATAAGCTTCACTAGAGGAATTGGTTATGCCACCGTTCACTAACTGGCGCAAACAATTTAGGTCGTTGCCATTGGATAAAATATAGGGATCACTGTCAGTCCCAGCGCCGAAAAAGTAAATTTCGCTGGATGAATCGCAAGTGGTGGGCTTGACGGTTAAAGTCAACTGATTGTCCATAGTCAAAGTAGCGTCGAACTGAGTAAACACAGGAAGTTGGTAAGTGAAGTCGTTGGCTTGGTCTTCCATAACATCCTGGTTGCCGTTTACATTGGAAAGGCTGAGGTCCGCTACCCGGCTGGAGCTGAAACCGCTGGCAGCATAGGTCAAAGCGGTCGAAGTAGTCGCGGGATAGCGATGCACTGATTGGGTTGCTGTATGCCCAGCAATCGGTAAAGTTGTTCCAGGCATTCCACTTTGAGGTTGTAAAGTGGCTGGACCAGTCCGTGGGTCGCTGACTAATAAAGTGGTCATGCAGTTGAAACTGGCGGCATCACTGTTTCCAGTGGGAACGGGAAGATAGCCATAGTTGACTCTATCCAAATTCCAATCAGCTGGTTTGAAACCTACCTGAACCTCCCACCACTCAGGATCAGCCACGTTTACGCAGTTCACGGCTTCGCCGTCTAAATCGGTCGTTT
>JAITFB010000043.1 GCA_031281695.1 Candidatus Servula neotermitis | reverse complement strand
TGGGCTCAATTATTTGCTAGACAGGTATTTACCGGCAACTTAAAATTAATGCATCCAACCCAAGGAGGTTAATTATGGCGGAGAAACCAATTTTGCGCACAACCCGCAAAGAACGCGTGGCTTTCATAATATTCATGGCCGGTTGTGGCGTTTTCGACCAATTCATCGGCTCGTATTTACAACTCTATTTGACCAACATCGGCATTACCGCGGTCACTGTCGGAGTTTTATTCATTATCGTTCGAACCTGGGACGCCATCAACGATCCCCTTTTTGGCTTGATTGTGGACCGATTCAAATTCAAAAGTGGTCGTTTCGTGCCGTGGTTGAAAACTGCTAGTTTCTTACTGCCCATATTTACGATTTTTATGTTCGCCATTCCGTCGGATTTACCTTATTGGTTCAAAGTCGGTTGGGCTTTGTTGGCGTTTTTACTCTACGATGTAGGCTATACCATCGGCGGCGTGCCCATCTACTCCATGACCTCAGCTATGACCGACCAAGTTTGGGAACGCACCCATTTGATTTCTCGCGGAACCCTGTTTGTGGCGCTGGCGGCGTTAGTTTTAGCAATAGTCGGTCCGCAGCTTTACCTAAATTTCGGATGGTTAGTGGCTGGAATTGTCATCGCGGTAGTCGGCGGACTATTATTAATTTGGTTCCCCCGCGTCGCTCAAGAGCGTTATACCAACAAAGATACCAGCGAAGTCAATTTGAAATCGTTGGCTAATTACATCAAAGGCAACCGCTACTTGTGGATTTATTTCATCGCTTTGACTGTGCTCAACATTAGCGCCACCACCCAAGCCATCGCGCCTTATGTGGCCGAACATTGTTTGGGCGATCCTGCGCTGGTTTCGATTTTAGTATTAGCATTAGTCGCGCCCATGTTATTAGCGGCCGCAGTCGTTCCAGCTTTGTCCAAACGTTTCGACCGGTTTCACATGTTGATCACTTTCTACGCTGCAACCGGAATTATTAGCGCTCTCAGTTATTTTCTCGGCTACAGCAACCCCATTCTGTTTTACAGCTGCTTGGCCCTCAAAGGAATTTGTTGGGGATTCGTTTTAGTAATCCAGCTGACTTTCACCGGCGATGTAATTGAATACGGCGAATTCACCAGCGGCAAACGCATGCAAGGCATAACTTACGCCATTCAAAGTTTCACTTTCAAACTATTCAACGCCATCGCGGCCGCCGGAGCCATGTTTATTTTGGGTTTCGCTGGTTTCGTTTCCGGAGCCAATGTTTCCCAAACTCCTTTTACAGTGGACACGATTTGGTTTTTATTCACCTTATTTCCAGCCATCGGAATCTGCATTGGCATCCCAGTCATGCTTCTTTACAAACTGCGAGACCAACATGTCCAAACTATGGCTCGCGCCAACTCCGGCGAAATCACCCGCGAAGAAGCCCTGGCCTCCCTGCCTCAAGATTTACTACAAGATATTATTAAGTACGATCAGAAGAATCCCAAAAGTAAGAGTTAGGAATTAGGAATTAGTTCAACTGAAATATGAAGTCTGGGAGCTAATGTTTTCAGGATACAATGAGTTGAGTGAGAATTTCTTGCAGTAATTCGAAAACGCCAGCCCAACTTTATTAAAAGTTTTTCCCAAAACTTTGCAAAATCGGAAAAGTTGGGAAAAAGTAGTAAAATGTAAATATGCTGCGCCGAGAATTTTACCTATCGCAATTGGAACAACTAAAAAATGAACACATAATTAAAGTTCTAACCGGAATTCGTAGATGCGGTAAATCTACCATTTTAGAAATGTACAAACTCGACCTACTCAAACAATCCAAAAATGTGATTTTCTACAATTTTGAAAGCCCACAGTCATTTCAACTTAACGACTGGCAAAATACTTACTCAACGATTGCATCACAGCTACGCGCTGAACAAATGAATTACATCATATTAGACGAAGTGCAACACGTCACAGAATTCGAAAAATTAGTAGATGCTTTATTCATACTCAAAAACGTTGACCTATATATAACTGGCTCTAACGCATTCTTACTTTCTTCCCAACTCGCCACCTTACTGTCGGGACGTTACATAGAGATCAACGTTACTCCATTTTCATTCGCCGAGTATTATCAAGCAGCTAACGCAAACACAAATCGAAGCCAATCAGAATTACTTTTCGATTACCTAAGCGAAACTGGTTTTCCTCAACCACTTTATTTTCAACATCGATCAGATCAGTTGACTGAAAAATATTTAACTTCAGTTTTTGCTACTGTAGTCGAAAAGGACATTATTCAAAAATTACGCCCCTCCAGCCAAAACAATTTTCTTAATTTAACCCGCTTTATGTTTCAAAACATAGGCAACCCTTTTTCGACCCTGCGCATATCTAAAATATTGACCACCCAGAGCGTTCACATCGATCCGAAAAGTGTCGAAAAATATCTCGGGGCTCTGCAAGACTCTTTTGTTTTATATCAAGCCAATCGATTTGATATCAAAGGGAATAAACTGCTTGAAACTGTTGAGAAATATTATTTAGTTGATTTAGGGTTGCGACGCATTGTTTTAGGACTAAGTCCCCAAACTGATCTAGGACATCAACTTGAAAATATCATCTGTTTTGAATTATTACGCCGATATGGACAAGTTTGGGCAGGCAAACTCGGGGCTAATGAAATCGATTTTGTCATCGTGAATGACAATTCTGAGCCCGAATACTATCAAGTTGCATTAACGGCCCTCGATCCCGCCACTTATGAACGTGAGCTAAAACCCTTTACCTCAATCAAAAATAACTATCCAAAATATCTTATTACCACAGACTATAAGCTACCGAATCACAACGGCTTCATACACCTTAATGCTGCAAATTGGTTGCTTTCAGATACCCATAGCCTTCGATAATCAAATCTTTTTGGGGAATGAAGCGCAAGCTGACGTAAGCCAATTGTGTCGGTCTTCTATATCGCCAAACTGGATGCCAATTAATTCGTCGCGTAATTTTTGGGTGAAAGGTCCTGCAGTAGTTTCTGAGCCGATGATATGTTTTTTCTCTTGATAGGTAATCGAACCAATCGGCGAAATGACTGCCGCAGTTCCCATCGCCCCAGCTTCAACAAAGTCGTCGATTTCATCAATGGGAATTTTGGTTTCGGCAGGATGAAGCCCCATTTCTTCAGCCAAAACTAAAATCGAGCGTTTGGTTATCGAAGGAAGAATACTGGGAGATTTAGGAGTCAAAAACTGGCCACTTTTAGTAATGCCAAAAAAATTCGCTCCGGTAGTTTCATCAATATAACGATGTTCTAAAGGATCTAAAAACAAGGCGTCCGAAAATCCAGCTGCTTTGGCCATATGGGATGGATACAACGAGGCTGCGTAATTTCCGCCAGTTTTGACTGCTCCAGTTCCTAAGCCCGCGGCCCGATCGAAATCGGAGACCAAATATTTTCCTGGTTTAAGATCGCCGGAGTAATATGAACCGACCGGCGTGGCAAAGACGATGAATAAGTATTCGCTGGAGGGATCTACGCCAACTTTCGCTTGAGTTCCGATTAATAAAGGCCGGAGATACAAAGTCTCTTGTTTTCCGTAAGGAGGAACCCACTCCTGGTTGGCTTGGACAACCGATTGGACCGCGCGAAGGAACAGCTCGGTCGGTACAGGAGCCATCATCATTCTTTCGGCTGAATCACGCATGCGTTCAGCATTTAGAAGGGGACGGAATAAATTAATACTCCCTTCCGAGCTCCGATACGCCTTGAGTCCTTCAAATATCTCTTGTCCATAATGTAAACAGACCGCAGCTTCCGACAATTTGATTTCGGAGTCCTGAACTAACTCACCGCTATCCCATTCGCCGTCTTTGTAATATGCGTGAAACCGATACGGTAAATTTTGATAAGCGAACCCTGGCCTAGGTTTTTGATCATTTTTCATCTCAGCCTTCCTTCCCCAACAGTTTAGTCTGGTTGTCTGAATAAAAAGCTCTAAGAAGATGAGCTGAACTAAATTTCATTTCTAAGCCCGGAAAATTAATCGCCAAAATTTCATTCCCCACTTTCAAACATCCGCTTCAAATACTCTCCCGTATAAGACGTTTTAACTTTCGCCACCTGTTCGGGAGTTCCTTCAGCCACGATCTCCCCGCCGCCGTCTCCACCTTCGGGGACTAAATCCCCAAACTGATCTAGGACATCAGCTTGAAAATGTCATCAATTTTGAGTTATTACGCCGATACGGACAGGCTTGGGTAGGCAAACTCGGAGCTAATGAAATCGATTTTGTTATCGTGAACGACAATTCTGAGCCCGAATACTATCAAGCGGCATTAACAGCCCTCGATCCCGCCACTTATGAACGTGAGCTGAAACCCTTTACCTCAATCAAAAATAACTATCCAAAATATCTTATTCCCACAGACTATAAGCTACCGAATCACAACGGTTTCAAGCACCTTAATGCTGCAAATTGGTTGCTTTCAGATACCCATATCCCTCGCTAATCAAATCTTTTTGGGGAATGAAACGCAAGCTGGCCGAGTTAATGCAGTAGCGTAGGCCAGTTAATTCTGGAGGACCGTCAGTGAATACGTGACCCAGATGGGAGTTTCCTCCGGCTGAACGGATTTCAGTTCGATGTCGATTAGGAATAGTGTCATCAGGTAATTCGACCAAAACGTCAGGATCAATAGGCTTGCTAAAACTAGGCCAACCGCAACCTGAGTCGAATTTGTCTGAACTCACAAATAATGGCTCGCCAGTAATAATGTCCACATATATTCCAGCATCATGCATATGGTCATATTCGCCAGTAAACGGAGCTTCGGTGTCAGCGTTTTGTGTAATTTCAAACTGCTGTTTAGTTAGTTCCCCATTCTCCACTCGTTCTCGAATCGCTTCAGCTCCAGGATAAGGATACAGATTTTGATCAATCAACGGCCATTTTTGTTGCAAGACTGATAACGGTATATGACAATAACCTTGAGGATTCTTGTCCAAATAGTCTTGGTGGTAATCCTCAGCGACAAAGAAATTTTGCAACGGCTGCAATTCCACCTGTAAAGTTTTTCCAGCAGACTCTAATTGTTGTTCTACTTCAGCAAACATCTGTAGAACAACTTCTAAATCAGACACGCTAATACTGTCATCATCATAGTTTAAAGTTTGAGCACCTTGGTTACCCTCTACTTCAGAGTTCTCAGCGGTGGTAGCAGTGGTGCTGGCAGTGGAAGTGGTGGTGGCAGTGGTGGAAGTGGTGTCAGCAGTTTCAGCAGCAGTGGTGGTGGTGGTGGTGGCAGTGGTGGAAGTGGTGGAAGTGGTGGAAGGAGATAATCGGTAATATACTCCCGTGCGATATTGAGTTCCCTGGTCGTGACCTTGTCGATTCAAGCTGGTTGGATCAATAACGGAAAAGAACCGTTCTAGCAATGTTCGAATAGATAAAGCGTCAGCGTTCCAAGTGACTTCCACAGTTTCGGCAAATTCCAATTCGGATATGGTCCGATAATTCACATCTGCTGGGTCGCCCGAAGCTGTGACCGTTTGACCGTTAGCGTATCCCACTCGAGTCTCTTCCACCCAAGGCATATTTTGGAAAAATTTCTCCAGGCCCCAAAAACATCCTCCAGCAAAAAACAAAGTACGTAATTTGGGCTGGTAAATTGTTTCTGACATAATAATCCTTACTACCTAATTAGTTTAGCTGGTAGTAAACAGGGGGCAGATGACAGATGGCAGAAAAAATCTTTGTTGTAAATCAATCTAAACCTAAATAGCTAGCCTTCTGGCACTAAAATTTTGTGTCTGACTACTGAATCCTAACTCCTGACCGACAAAATCTGAAACACTGAAAACGCCGTATATGACATATCCAATACATATTTTTTACCCCAAGATGATACGACCAATTTGTCGCCTTCGACGCCAGTGACCGTCATATAATGCGGCCCACATTGGTCGACCACTTTCCCGTTCTGCATCAGCATCGCGTTAGAGACACAGATAGCAACTTCGCCTTGATCTTTATACTTTAAATAATTAGTTGCGCTGGTCGCAACCCCCCATAAAGTCTTGACTTCGGATTTTAAACCATTTTGTTCAGCATATAGACCTAACTGATATTCCACAGCTGGCGGCATTAAACCGGAACCGCTCCCAGCGAAGAATTCCGCAATATTATCCCAAGTGTCGTCCACAGTATCCTCAATTTGGAAGAACTTCCCTAAGGTTGGTCGATGATTATCCGTCGCACTATATAAATCCACTAACAACAAATCAAAATTGAAAACCGTGATGTCCGACTCGTTTTCAGTCCACATTTCGAACCCAAAAGTCTGTTCGAAACTAACTGGATTATTTCGGAATGCCGAAAAAATACTGTTAGCGATTGCGACATAACCGCAACCTTCACTGGACAATTTCTCTAAGAACGAAACAATTTCAGCATTGGTAAAATCTGGGTGATATTTTTTCACAATAGTTTTGATTGAGTCCCATTGAATTCGCTCGTATCGAGACAAACTATTTATAACAGTACCACCAGCACCACCACTGCTGCCTCGAGTACCGTCAGCTAGACCACTGTCAGTCTCACCGCTGGTACTGCGACTGCTGGAAAAATCGGCTGCTACGTTGCTACTACCAACATTATCAGCGCCGATGGCGGATTCGAGAGCGGACACTTTTTGGGCCAAGCGTTTTGGACCGCTTTGATTTCCACCATATTGTCCGATTTGATTGAACACCGGCGGTAACTCTAAACTCAATTGAGTCACTTCATCTCGATAAACCAAGGCTCGAGAAAGTGTAAAACTTTCAAAAGATTGTTGTAATTGTTGATAACTGGATTTCAGTTGATTGCTGTCAGAGTCTGTTTCCAACTGCGCTTGGCTGGCCAAAGCTGATTCGGCAGTCTGAGCAATTTTCGAAACTGAATCCATAACTAAAGTCAAAGCTTTGAGCTTGGCGGCGCTGGCTAAAAATTTTACAGCCAAGATCGGACTAGTTGAAAGAATTTGTAAAGCTGAAAATATCGCATCAGTCATTGATTCCCAGACTTCCGAATTCAAGGTCAGAAGTTGCAGTTGCTTAGCAATCTCATCGGCAATATTTTGAACCCGCGACAATTGCATACTCGTTCGTTTAAGCGTATTGAAATTTACGACCAATGAATTATCCAGCATGTTTACAGTTTCCGCCCAAATTGCTTATGCTGGTTTAATATTTTTAAATGTGCATAAGTTCTAAAATTTGGGTTAACTTTGAACCAAGAAATTCACAACCAAAAAATATTTTTCAAAATTTGAAAATTTGTGGTATAATATTCACGCACTGGACTCCGCCGCAAAAATAATTGCATAACACTCGATAGACGCATAAACTAAAAAAGTCAATATTTTGGGGTATAGTGTAATGGCAACACGGATGACTCTGGATCATCTAATTTAGGTTCGAATCCTGATACCCCAGCTGCTGAACTATTGCGCGGCAATCAAGAGTTATAGATCGTCCAACTTCTAAATCCAAAATTCGTCATACTGACAAATAACCCCACGTTCAATCGTTCGGAATCGTCTCCGAATCAATTAGCGTATTTATGAACGCTAAACTAGAGGTATGAAAGCACTTATACAGAGAGTTTCGCAAGCTAAAGTCAGTGTTGACCAAAAAATTGTCGGTCAAATTGCGATCGGTTACGTTGTTCTTTTAGGAGTAGGACCAAATGACACTGAAAAAGAAGCCGACTTTTTAGCCAATAAAATCGTCAACTTGCGAATATTAGAAGACAGCGATGGCAAAATGAATTTATCGCTCAAAAATATCAAGGGTTCAATTTTGTCTATCAGTCAATTTACTCTTTTCGCCGACACTAGAAAAGGCAATCGACCTTCTTTCCTCAATGCCGCTCCTCCTAAACAAGCCCATCGTCTTTATGACCATTTCAATCAAACTCTCCGCGACTTAGGCATTGAAGTTGAAACTGGAGTTTTCGGAGCTCACATGATCATTGATTTTATTGCAGACGGACCGGTGACAATCAGCTTTGACACCGATTCCTAGTTTCGGGAAATTAAAGCCTGCGCAATTGTTTTCTCGTCAGCATATTCAATATCAGCCCCTACGGGAATGCCTAAGCCTAATCTTGAGATTACCAAGTTATCGCGGCTTAGGCGCTCGGTCAAATAGTACGCGGTGGCCTCGCCTTCAACATTAGTGTTCAAAGCTAAAATCAGTTCTTGTACTTGAGGATTATGAATTCTTGACTCCAGCTGAGCAATGTTCAGTTTCGCTGGAGTAATATCACTCAAAGGATCCAGCAACCCACCTAAAACATGATACTTACCTTTATAAGTTGCGGCTCGTTCAATAGCTGCAAGATCAGGCGGCGAAGCCACCAGCAAAATTTGCCGATCATTTCGATTGGGATTCGCGCAAATTTGACATATTCTATTGACTGTATAATTCATACAAATTTCGCAACGAATTACTTTTGAACGGGCATCATGAATAGTGGAACTCAAATCATCAGCCAATGATTCCGGTTGGCTCAAAATATAAAATGCTAAACGTTCCGCCGATTTCGGCCCTATAGAAGGTAGTTCAGTCAATTGATCAATCAATTTTTGAATTAAATCCTCGTAGTTCATTATTCGATCACTCTCCCATCGAACATTTTTACAACCAATTCAACTGCGGAATCTTTAGTCGAGTCTGCTTGACTATCCACATTCAAAACCGAATGACTTTGCGTTGGCGCACTTTGATTTGTACTCGCACTATTCAAAACTGGCGTACTCGGCGCAGTTTGAACGGAAGATTGAATAGGCTGCGTACCTCCAGAATCCTCCGTCTCAAGTTCCGGTCCAATTGCAGTCACGCTCAATTGTACTTTCCAAAGTTCATAGAACACTGTTTCAACCACCCGATATAATTCCATTGCATTAAAAACTGTAACGGCCTCAGTATCAGCAAAAGTAATCTCTAAGGTATTTTTCGAAGCGTCAGTCAATTGCCCGTGTTCGAAAATTAAATCATAAGCTGTTTGAGATTTATCCGCCACCCGACGAAGAATTTCTTGATCCCAAATTGATTGAATCCTATCTAAAATAGTAGATTTCGTTTGATCCGGCGACGAGGGAACGGATGGATTGGTCGTCGTTGTCGGTGGTGAGGGAACAGATGGGTTAGTAGTCGCTGTGGGGGGTGAGGGAACGGATGGATTGGTCGGCGTTGTCGGCGCCTCAGAAACCGGATGCGTTACTGAAGCAGGCAGTCGAAATGATAACGGCGGAGCTGAAGGCCCCGAAATGTTTGAATTAGCCATGGTCGCATTAGCCAAAATAATTTCTAAGTTGAGTTTGGTACTTAAAGCGGACTTATTGACCAGAGCTTGATTCAACGAATCTGCGGTCTCCAAAATAGTCATCAACGAATAACTGTGAGCTAAATCATTCAAAACAGCACTTTCAGAATCTGAATATGATAATAATTTTACTGCGTTAGCATCTGCGTTAGTGAGCGCCAAATCTCGAAAATAACTCAACAAATCTTTTAACATCAAGATAGGATCGGTCGTCGCTTGAGTTATTTGTTCTATTGAATTAAGCACCGACGCTAGATCACCCGTCAATATTTTTTGCGCTAGCATTTGGATTTGATCAGTAGGCAAATAACCTAAAATATTTTGAACTAAATCCAATTCTAACTGTTGATTTTCCGAAGCGGCTAATATTTTATCCAAAACTGATAACGAATCTCTAACACTTCCGGCGCCAGCTCTAATCACAAGATTTAGCACGCCCGACTCAACCTGGACTTTTTCCTGCTTACAAATTGTTTCCAAATAGGGCATTAGAACTTGAGGTTCAACCAATTTATATAAATACTGATAAGTACGAGATCGAATCGTTTCAATCACTTTTTCCGGTTCAGTCGTTGCGAAAATAAACTTAACGTATGAAGGGGGCTCTTCAATCACTTTGAGTAATGAATTGAACGCTGCCTGCGTTATCATATGCGCCTCATCTAAGATGATAATTTTAAAACGATCTCTAGCCGGCGTAAAATTCAAACGATCTCTCAAATCACGCGCGTCATCAACCCCACGGTGACTAGCAGCATCAATTTCAATCACGTCTAACGATCCAGTTCCTCCTCTTGCTAAGTCTACGCAAGACGGGCATTTTCCGCAAGGTGTTGGAACTGGTTGATCGGTCAAAGAACAATTTAAACAACGAGCGAAAATACGAGCAGCTGTCGTTTTACCGCAACCCCTTGGACCTGAAAACAAATAAGCGTGAGCAATTCTTCCAGATTTCAACGCCCTTTGTAAAGGGATTACACTTTGAGGTTGGCCGATTAGATCTTCGAAGCGATCGGGACGATATTTGCGGTACAGAGCTTGCTTCATTAAATCAGCTTAGCTTGCCCAACTCGGGGACAAACTCTCATTATTAGAAATTTACCATCGTTCTGATTAATTAGAAAATGATTTAATTGTCAAAGAATTAATATCTTAACTAAAAAAATGATTTCTGAAACCTTGTTTCGTGTGCAAGATAAATATTTCGACATTGATTATCAAATCCCTAGGTCAACTTCAATGCGTCAACGACTAGTCAACTGAGCCATAGAGTCGATCGCCAGCATCTCCTAATCCAGGAACAATATAACCAAGCTCATTGAGACGATCGTCTAACGAAGCTGAAATCACTGTCAAATTGATCTTTGATGAAATGCTCTTTCTTAAAAACTCCACACCTTCGGGAGCCGATAACAAAGCTATAGACGTAATATTTTTGGCTCCTTTGTCAGTCAAATAGCGTGCGGCAGCAGCAATGGTTCCGCCAGTCGCTAACATAGGATCTAAAATAAAACAACGGCGGCCTTCTAAAGACTTAGGTAAACGATTAGCGTAAGTTACATTGTCCAAAGTCTGCTCGTCGCGTTTCATACCCAAAAACCCAACTTCGGCCGAAGGCAATAACTTGAGCATCCCGCTCAACATGCCCAGCCCTGCTCGAATAATCGGAACCACTACAGGTTGGGGCTCTCCCAATGACACCCCTTCAGTCTCGCAAATGGGAGTTTGAATTTTTTTAGGAACCACTTCAATGTCCTTCGTTGACTCATAAGCCAACAACATCACCAACTCCTCCACTAAATCTCGAAACAAAACCGTGGGCGTAAGCTGATCTCGCAATAAAGTCAATTTATGCGCCACCAACGGATGTTCAATTACGCGAAAATTCAAAAAATCCTTTCTTGAATAAGTTTAGGCGAAGAATCTCGTCCCTCTAATACAATCCGAACGAAATCTAAACGTCTTTCAAGTGTTTCTTCAAGAACAGCAATTAGATCATAACTAGAGTCAACTCCGAAGCCGTGCACTTTCAATAAGTGACGCGCATAAATGTCCAAAATTTTCGAACCCGGCATAGTTGAACTAAAGTATCGTAAGGCCGTAATCAATAATTGAAATTGTTGCGTGTCGCGTACTTTGGGATCTGGATTAAATAAATTCGTCAGTTGTAATATAGCAGCTGCGGCTGAAAATTTCCAATAATCACCAACTAGATTTTGACTCAAATTTTCCAAAGTCCTAGCAGAACGGATAGTATCCAAATTTTTTCCAACTGCCAGTTCTAATTGAACCCGATCGAACAACAACAGTTTAGCGGCCAAATGAGACTCAATTTTCCGCGCACTCTTAGCAATCGCGTGAATTTTCCCATGTTTTTCAGAGTACAACCAAACGATTCGATCATAATCCGAGAAATTATAATTACGTAAAACTATTGCTTGATCAATATAACTAACCACTAATCTAAATCCAGCAATCTCATAACAAACTCAGCGTTGCGATCACGACTAGTTGAAAGGTAATGTGCAGCGATTAAGGCCTCTAAAGCATCAGCAAACATTTTGGGAGAAACTTGTTCTTGATGATGCTGCATCCCCACGCCAACCAATAAAAAATCTTTTAGATGGTATTTTTTTCCTATGCGATCTAAATTTTCGGTCGAAACATATTTTTGGCGCATTTGAGTCAAACCACCTTCGTCAGCTTCGGGAAAATTTCGAAAAAGCCACAGACTTACTACCACCCCTAATATTGAGTCACCAATAAATTCCAAACGGTCATAACTGCGCCCCCCATTTTCAAAAGACCAGCTTTTATGAGCCAACGCTTCAATCAACAATTCAGGGTCAATTTCATCTACGAAAATTTGTAAGTGCGGATCTTTAGGAAAAATCACGGCCATAATATAAGTTTATCCACTTCGCCTAGATAAACTAGATTTATGACCAAGCTTCAAGTCAACTCTCCCAACTCCGAAATTCAGCTACATTGCGACAATTTATATCCCCCAGTTTTTTCTAACATTCCTAATCATATTGCAATCATTATGGATGGTAATGGGCGATGGGCTACTCAACGCGGTTTACCTCGAATCGAAGGTCATAAAATCGGGGAACAGGTCCTAATGGACATCGTTGCTGGAGCGATTGAAGCCCAAATCAAAGAATTAAGTTTATACACTTTTTCTACTGAAAATTGGCAACGAAATCCAGCGGAAGTGAAATTCCTAATGGGTTTTAGCCGAGATATTATCCACCAAAGAACTGCTTTACTCGACAAATGGGGAGTAAAAATTCAATGGTGTGGACGCAAACCTAAACTTTGGAAATCCGTGTACTCTGAATTGAAAAAAGCCGAAAAACAAACGGAGCATAATCGCGGCCTAGTTCTCAACATGTGCATTAATTACGGAGGTCAAAATGAAATCATTGATGCAGTCAATCTGATTTTAGCTCAAAGAATTCAACCTGGTTTAGTCAATCCCAAAAATCAACGCACCGAACCTGATAGCTATGAGAATGACGCCGAAATTGACGACTACCGCGAGGCAAAGTCCGTTGGAGACACAACCAGCAACTTCAATAGTATTAACAACTTTGGAAAAATCAATCTCAAAAGTTTCCGCAAATTTTTATATCAGCCCAAAATGCGTGAAGTTGATCTTCTAATTCGGACAGGAGGACAAATGAGAATTTCCAATTTTTTGCTTTTTCAAATTGCTTACGCTGAGTTATATTTTGACCAAAAAATGTGGCCGGATTACAATCGCCAGGATTTATGGAATGCCATCTCCGAATTCGGCCAACACCATCGAACTTATGGCAAATGAAACCAGCGAACTACCCAAGGTAGCTTTAGAGCTGGGGGAAATCTTTCATAAAGCCGACTATGAGTTAGCTCTCGTCGGGGGGTCTGTTCGTGATCTATTACTCAAAAACCCCTACGTAGACTTGGACTTTACAACTAACGCTCAACCAGCCGAAATCAAACGATTGCTAAAAAACTACTTAGACGATTTATGGCAAGTAGGCGAACGCTTCGGGACTATTGGTGGAAGAAAAATAGTAGATCAGGCTAAAACCAAGACCAAAAAAACCAAGGGTGTAGAACCTAAAACCCCAGCGAACAAAGAAACTCCAAATTCAACATCTGTCAACCCCATCCTCAACAACCACTTAACAAAACTAACTCATAGTCCCCAACCCTCTAACCTGCTTTCTGAAGTAATTGTCGAAGTGACTACATATCGATCGGATGACTATAACCCCAAGTCACGTAAGCCAACGGTTAAGTTCGGCGACAGTTTGGAAGAAGATTTACTAAGACGCGATTTCACCATCAACGCTATGGCTATAACTTTACCAGCACCAAGATTGGTCGATCCTTACGATGGCGTCAATGACTTGGCTAATACAATTATTCGTACCCCCAGTTCTCCCGAAAAATCTTTTTCGGATGACCCTTTACGAATGCTACGCGCTATCAGGTTCGTGAGTCAACTGGGCTTCACTGTTCACCCATCAGTTCTAAAAGCCATTGTTAACATGAAAGAACGTTTAGAAATTATCTCACGAGAAAGGATCGGGCAAGAATTTGCCAAACTGATGATGGGCGATCATGTCATTATAGCGCTTCGATTGCTGGTCGACACTGGTTTAAGCGAATATATAATTCCAGGACTTGAACGACTAAAAATGGACATCGATCCTGCTCATCATCATAAAGATGTGTACGAGCATACGCTCAAAGTTGTACAGAACACCGTAGATATGGGCGGGGACTTTACCAGCCGAATTGCAGCGCTCTTACATGATATCGCTAAGCCGCAAACAAAAGCCATCGACCCTCAAAGTGGTAAAGTTTCCTTTTTGCATCACGATGTCATTGGCTCCAAAATTTCCAAACGCATTTTACAAAACCTCAAGTACGATAACAATATAATTGAGCATGTACAACGATTAGTTTTTTTACATTTACGGTTTTACGGCTACAAAGATTCTAATTGGACTGACGCAGCTGTTAGACGATACATTGTCGATGCTGGCGACCAACTTGAACGGCTACATATTTTAGTCAAATCCGATTGCACCACTCAAAATCAACATAAATTAGCCAGTTTAATCAAAGCCTACGATGAATTAATGTGGCGGATTGAAGAACTCCAAAAACAAGAACAGTTAGACGCTGTCCGACCAGCATTAAACGGCGACGAAATTATGCAAATACTAAAATTGAAACCCGGACCAAAGGTTGGACAAGCCTATAAATATCTTATGGAAATCCGTTTCAAACGCGGCGAAATTTCCAAAAAAGAAGCTACTGAATTACTAATCCAATGGGCAGGCACTAAAGAGTAGTTGTGAAAATTCGGCTCAACAACGCCAAAGCGACCAAGTTAATAATTTCAAAAAGTCAAATTCTATTTACCGATTACTTTTCAACGAAGACTGAGCGAACCGCTTTAGAATATGTACGAGAATTATAATAACCGCAAGTTGGACACGCTACATGAGCCCGACGTAAACTCTGGCAGTTTGGGCATTTTACTAAATCAGGAATTGAAGTTTTCCATTGGCTACGTCGCGCATGAGTTCGAGCGCGCGAACTACGAATTTTTTGTACAGGCATACGTTTAGATTACTGCATACTGATCATTTTATCAAACTGAATAAATGCTGACCGAAATATTGTGAACGAGAATTCGGAGTTAGTGACAATGCTTAGCGCGAAAATTCTCTTTTATCTTAAGGGAATTCCATAGGTTAAGGATATCTGCGCGAACCTGAAACAAGGGTCTATTGGTGTTGACTACGAAGTCTGCAACTTTAGCACGATCAGCGTCTCCGAGTTGGGAATTAATACGAGCTTTTACGTCCGCGAGGGCTAGCCCTCTTTGCTCTACTAGTCGCTTAATACGAACCGATTCAGGAGCAACTAATACGACTACAATATCAAAACAACTCGTTAAATTAACTTCGACTAACAAAGGCACTTCATGCACAAACACTGAATATTGATTACGATGCTGTTCTTCAATGCGTTTAGCCAAATCAATAATATACGGATGTTTTAACTTTTCCAGCTGGTTCAACTTTTGCGGATTTTGAAAGACAATTTTAGCAATTAATTTATGATCTAGCTCCTCAACAGGACGATCAGCTGGAATTGATTGAAAAATTTCAGCAATTTTTCTGACTAGACTAGGGTTATCTAGCTCTACTTGATTTGAAAGTTGGTCGTAATCAATCACATAAGCTCCTAGATCACGAAAAATTTGACTCACAGTAGTTTTTCCTGAACCGATTCCTCCAGTTAAACCTATGTTCATTATTGGATATTTGACAAGAGGGCAAATATAAAATCCAGACCTGTGTCAGAAGCATACGCCTCAGTCAACAATTGAATTTGTTGTAAAACCACTTCGCGTTCAACGTCCGAAAATTTCAATTCATAAGCTCCTATACGCAAAATTGCTTTATCTAAAGCATTAGTTTTTACAAAATCCCGTTTGACCATCTTTTCAGCAATTGCTTGATCGACCTCATCTAAATGACAATCAATGCCCTCGATCAAAGTGACACTATACGCAGGAAGCGGAGTTTGAGCACCAGGCAGGGTTTTACGTTGCTCTAATATTTCATTAAACGATGCGTGCTTAAGATCGGCTTCATACAATACCATCATGGCTCGTTTGCGAGCGTTATAACGCGACCCTTTTTTTAAATTGGTTTGGATTTTAGGCATTACTTAATTGGCACGCGAAAGATACTCTCCGCTGGTAGTATTTATCTTAATTTTGTCTCCTTGGTTAACGAATAGAGGGACTTGGATTTCTAAGCCTGTTTGAGTTTTGGCTGGTTTAGTTCCTGCGCTGGAGCGATCTCCTTGTAAACCTGGCTCGGTCCAAACAATTTCTAAAACGACCGAAGTTGGAAGCTCAACATAAAGCGGAACACCATCGTTTAATGCGACTTGAGCAACTTCTCCTTCCAGCAAATAATAATTAACTCCAGCAGCGGATTTTTCGGGAACTGTAATTTGCTCGTAACTTTTAGGATCCATGAACACAAAACCGTCAGCATCTTTATAAAGATATTGCATATTTCGACGATCCACGTTAGCCGTTTCAACTTTTACTCCAGCATTATAGGTTTTTTCCACCACTCGACCGTCTAAGACATTTTTCAATTTGGAACGAACGAACGCTCCCCCCTTACCAGGTTTAACGTGCTGAAATTCGACAATAGACCAAAGGGCACCATCAATTTTAAGTACCATACCATTTTTAAAATCATTTGAAGTTGCCATAAAATCAGTTTAGCCTATTCTAAAGGCTAGGAAATGGAGGCTATGGACTCAATGGGTTTTTTCGACGTGTACAACACATCACTTAGAAAAGTGCGCTCAACAAAGTATTGAAAGTTTACCTTCAATAATCTCAAGCGCTAAGAAAAGAGCGAGTGAGGGGAATCGAACCCCCGTAGTCAGCTTGGAAGGCTGATATTCTACCATTGAACTACACTCGCGACAACATCAGTTTAACTTATTTCGTCCCGCACGACTAGTTCTTCGTCTTGATCTACCGAAGACTGATTCAACTCAATTTCAGATATCGGTGAAGCATTTGAAGAGGACGGGACATTGGAAATAATTAAAACCAACGCTACTAACAAAATTGGTAAAATTGGGTAAATGTAACGAAAATCCGCTGAAGGCAAAGTATAAATCAAGGCTAATAAATAAAATAATACACTCAACATCAATAACGCCGCGGCATTACGACGTTTAGCTAAAGCCAAAACAAAAAGGGTCAAAAAACCATAAATGTATAGAACCGGATTATCAAAAAACCAATCTAAACCATTCTTAACCAATTCGGTTTGCATGATTGAATTCACGGCTTGGGTCGAGGGCCAACCCAAAACCTCCGAGTTGGTTTGATAAATGAAATTGGAAAAAGACATTATGGAATACCCAGTTCGTTCAATATTTTGAAATCGATACACTTGGTCAATATAGACATTCAGAAGATCTGTGTCACTCATAGTAGTGCTCCGCGACAAGGTTCCGTCAAACGAGTTAATGTATAAATCATCTTGAACACGAGAAATGACCGGATAAATATACGAGTCACTCACATTGGGCATTGGAACAAAGTATCCTTTAATCAAGTTCAAATGCGCTCCCAAACAAGTTATGAAATTACGAACACATGTCTCAACATAATACCCAAAGAAATCAGAATCAAATTTGATTCGATCAGTAACCGGTCCCACACTAAAAGGGGTCAATCTAACATCATTAAATTGTTCGGTTAAATTCTCAGCAAAATACGGATGATAATGTTCAGCCCAAAATTGCGAATCGTGTATTTTGGAAAATTGTTCGTTGGCAAATCCGGAAATATCCCCATCTGCTTGATAAATTGCGCCAATAGCTTGAATTGGGACGCTCATTTTTATGGCATCTGGAGCCGATCGAACCGAAAAATTATAAGTTGTTCCAAAAGTAAAACTTAAGCAACCTAATACTACAATCAACGCACTCACGACCAACTTGGCCAAAGCGAGGTGTTTTAAAATCCCTATCACTAACAAAACTCCTAATATCGCACCTATTAGAAACCAACTTTTGCCATCGCTCACCAAGACTAAAAATGCGCTAATCACCAAATTAACATAATCGCTAGCGGAAAATAATTCAGCTTTTTTAGCTAAGAACCACGGCAGCAAAGTGGCGGTTAAATAAATTAATGTTATTGTGAAAAAAGTATCTTTCGATGCCAAAACATTATTCAACCAAAAAGGTGGCCAAAATGCTAAAACTAAGGCGGTTGCCCAGAGTAAACGTTGTGAAACTAGTTTAGAATGCGATAAGCGATGCAGTAAAAACATGGAGGCGCTGGAAAAAGCTAAGATTTGAAAAATGAAAAGAAATATCACGTTTCCACTGTCAATAGCCAGATATTTAATTAAAAGCGTATAAAGTATCGGAGACCAATCAGAGTAATTATTAGTGAATACCATTCGAGCTGAATCTATCGAGTCAGGAGCAAAAACCCCAGGATAAAAAAGTAATAAGACTAAAACATTGGCTAATAATATAATTAAGCCCTGAATAATTAGAACTGGGTAACGAAAAGCTGATCTAGTTTTTTTACGCGACTTCCTTCGTCGGGATTTTCGATTAGTCGAACGTGAAATTTTCTCTTCATTAGAATACGATAATACTGAAGTATCATCTATATCAAAAATCGAACTAGCAATTTCTGTAGTCGGTACCCCATTAGCGTCGTCCATGCGAAACGCTCAAATCATAATACGTTTAGCGACCGGAAGAGCAATTTTATAAAGTTTAGATAAACTTGACAATGACCTCTCATACGTCCCAATAAACCGAACGCGCTTGCCAGAGCTAAAACCCAGCTTAAAATGCGAAATACCATCATTTAATAGGCCGTTCAAATCGTATGCTGCAACTTTATGCGCTTGAGCTTGACGGATCGCGTGCCACTTCAAAGCATAATTCACCCTCATGTCATAGCCTAATTGAGTGGCGCCTGCATATAATTCAAAACTCAAGTTTTTATTCTCTAGATTCCATAAAAAAGCGATAACTTTGTTTTGAAATTTGACCATATAAACTCGATTAAATTTACCCAAAACGCGAAAAACTGCCTGATAATATTCCAAAGTATGGATACCGAAATCGTCTTCGTCGGCAGTCGACTTGTAAACGTTATAACAAGCTTCAACATCAGCTTCGTTCTTGGCTTCAACAATTTCAATATCATTACGTTGAGAACGATTAATATTCCAACGGGTTTTCTTCGTCATAGAACGAAACAGTTCGTCTTCTGTTTTAGTTAAATCTAAAATAACTGTCTCAGGCAATAAATTTGTATCTTTAGCTCGTTTACCGAGATCAATTGCGTCATCAATTTTTTCTAACGCTGGTTCAATTTGCAAAAGCACACCAGTCTTTTTAAGATTTTTTTCGGTATATTCTTTCAATGCCTCAAAAACTTTCAGTTGATTTTCTTCTCCAACAACAATCGGTCCGCGCGGAATATAGTAAGTTGCCTTAAACGGTTTCGGTAAATGACGTTTCAAAATCTGAAATCCCCCAATAACGGGCGCGTTTTTACGGTTAGTTTTATAGATTTGCACCCGAGTAGCCTCCCAATCAAACTCAGACTTCAAATCCCCCCATTGCCAAAGTTGCAAGGGGTGTCCGTTGTTTGAGTTCACAAATTTGTTCCAAAGTTTCGCATCTTCTTGCGTTAAAAATTTTACCATAATCTATTTTTTAGTTTATGCCATACATACCGGTTTTTATGAATAATCTTCCGCCAGCATCCAACTCCTTCTTCTAAATACCCACGGAAGCCCGCCTTAAAATCCAAAAGTGGATTATGGTCAAAGCGCCCTTCTACCCCCAACATATTATAGCGCATAACGCCGTTTGTCAAACAACGTTCCATCATTTTAAATTGCAAATGGTGAGCACCCATTAACGATCGATATGGCGTAGCGGTTCCAGACAAAAAATAAATCAGCTGACGAAACTCTTTTACGAAAATTGCTCCGCTAATAGGAGTTTGATCATGCTCCACTAAAAGAAAATCGATGTCATTACTGTAGCTTAGAAACAATCGTCGCAAATAATCTAAGTCTCGTCCTTGAATATGGTTTTTAGTATTAGAATCATCCAACAAAGATTGTAACAACGACAATTCATCCAATCCTAAAGCCCTTATTGCATAATGATCATTCAAAGTTTTTCGTACGCTTTGACGAGTGGTTTGCCTAAAGCTGGCCAAAAGCTGGTTACAATCTGTCAATTTTGATAGGTCTTTAATAAAGTTAAATCTAGGCAGACGTGGATCCAAACCTAAAGGATCCGACACAGGCTCTAGAGGCGACAACAGCGAAAGCAACTCATCTAAATCCCAAAATTGTTGAGTAATATCACCTTTGGCAGTCAAAGTTCTTTGAACCAAGGGCGGAAAAACATCAATGCTGGACAGTCTAAGGCCATTACAAAAATCTATTAATTGCTGGAAAAAATAATTAGTTAAACCTCGATCGCTAAAATCTAATAAAGGGCCTTGTATAATTAAACCGTTCCCATTTCGAACTTGAATTAAACCGGCCGCCAACAATGGGTCAGAATCATCTAATGATCGATAATTGCAAGTCAGCTCAGAATCATTTATGGTATTTATATTTGAGTTAGCGAAAGTTGCGCGAATCGGCGTGGCGGAGGGGGCGGCAGTGTAATTAGCTTTAACTCCAACCAAATAGGTTCGATAACCTTGTGCCTCTCGAAAACTTTGAGCTGCTAAATTTTGGTTCCAATTAGCCAACGAATGAAATTGAGCAAACGATGCAAATTCAGGCTTTGTCAATTCTATGAAACGATACACAAATTAATTCTATAATATTGAGGTATGCCCCAAATTACGGATTTGCGAAAATCGACTGCGAAAATGGCAACCGGCACCCTTATTTCACGAATAACTGGCCAAATTCGCTCAATCATGTTAGTTTTGGCATTAGGAACCACTGGACTTGCCGCTAACTCATTCGACATCGCCAACAGCCTGCCTAACACACTGTACATCATCATCTCCGGCGGACTGCTTAACGCTATTTTAGTCCCTCAGCTTTTGTTACTCTACCAAAAAAACAATCCTCAGCGATATATTAATCAATTATTTACTCTGGCGGGACTATTCATCTTAATTATTACCATAGCGCTCACCATAATGACACCACTTTTAATCCAGCTTTACGCTGGAATAAATTGGACCAGCCAACAAATCGAATTAGCTACCAATTTCGGATACTTATGCCTTCCGCAAATTTTCTTTTACGGAATTTATGCTTTATTAGGACAAATTTTGGCTACGCACGAAAAATTTACGGCATATTTTTATGCTCCTGTTTTAAACAATTTAATCTCAATCATCATGTTAGCAATTTTTGTTTTGCTTTACGGTCCTAAACCCATAAACGAACTGGACGTATTTACGTCATGGGATTCAAATAAAATTTGGTTACTCGGAGGCGGGGCGACCTTAGGCGTAATTGGTCAGGCTATTTGCTTAATCGCGGTTCTCGTCCACTCTGGATTTAAATTTCAATTAGCATTCGGACTCAAAGGATTCGGCCTCCGAAAAATTGCTCAAGTGGGAATTTGGTCTTTAGCTTTGGTCGTTTTAGAAGAACTTGGCGCATTAATCATTTTCAAACTAATCGCTGCGGCGCCAGCTTGGGACTCTTCTACTATGGACGAATCTATAGCTGGAAACGCCGCCTTTAACCAAGCCACGACTATTTACATCGTCCCTTACTCCTTGATTGCAGTTTCTCTAGCCACCGCCCTTTTCACTAAAATGTCCAAATCTTTCGCAGAGGGGGACCATTCCGAAGTAGTCCGATCTTTTTCCTATGGAGTTCGCCTTGGTGCGATTTTTTCTGGATTCGCAAGCCTATTTTTTTTGGTTTTAGCTATTCCGATATCTAGATTACTTATTCCATCCTTAGTCTTTGAAGAGTTGGGCATCATCGGCTGGATCGCGCGATGGCAAGCTTTAGGATATTTCGGTTTAACCGTTGCGCTTTTAGCTAAACGTTTATATTTCGCGTATCATCAGCCAAAACGAGCATTTTGGATTACCCTGCCTATTATCGGCCTACAAATTCTCGCATCCATTATAATGCAAGGATTTATCGGTTCCCAACATTTAGCAGAAGCCATTGCGCTCTCTTTATCTATCATTTCTACTTTTTCAGTTATCGTATATTTCATAGATTTACATAAGTTTCTCAAGTCCAATTTAGACTTAGCGCGAATTGTTATAGTTATAGTAAAATGCTTGGTAGCCAGTATTTTAGCATTTTTCGTTGGAGCAAGCCTAACCTTAGTTTGGGTAATCGATTTGGAAGGAAACTATTTTATGATACTCTTGCAAACCGTCATAGACGGAGTTGCGATGTTATTAGTATATTTCGGAATTTTGAAACTTTTACGGACTAAAGAAACTGAGTATTACACTGAGAGAGTGCGTAATCTATTTCGAAAAAAAGCCTCATTATAAAAATAATAGATTACAACTTCAGCAATTCGGGATTCAGCATATTAACAGTTTGTTGGTAATGTTGATTAGCCAATTCAACGCCGATTGGGCCGTAAAAATTGTGAGTCGGTTCTCCTTTAACTAGCAAAGTCCGGTTTACTAAAGCTTCATGAACAGGTTCAGCCTGTACATGTTCAAACATTTCAGAATCGAAATATCCATTGACTAAATTGCGGTAAGCGACTCGATGACCAGGCGGAGTAGCTTTATTCCAAGATTGCTTGCCCACTGGGATCAATTGACCGCTTCGATCAGCAGATTCGGTAATTTTATAGACAAAATTACATGCTGGAGCCCCGGAACCCGTGGCAAAACGCGTGCCAACCCCGTAACTGTCAATCGGGGCAGTTTGCAATTTTTGTATACGATATTCGTCCAAATCGCCGCTAATTACAATTTTAGTTCGTTCAGCACCGAAAGAATCTAAAAGATTTCGAGCTTTAATAGCTTCTTCGTTCAAATTCCCGCTATCAATACGAATCGCGCCCGCTTGAGAATTAGTCAGTTCGCACAAAATTCTAATGGCGTTTGCAATATCGTAAGTGTCCACCAAAAAAGTTGTATTCAGGCCCATAGCGCTAATTTGAGCTTGGAAAGCTGCGCGTTCATCCAAGTAAGACAAAACAAATGAGTGGGCGACCGTTCCAATAGATTTCAAACCCCAAATCCGAGCGGCCTCAACGTTAGAAGTTCCAGAAAACCCTAAAACTCCGGAAATCCGGCCCGCCGCTAAGGCAGCGTCTTCGTTCACTCGGCGCGCGCCCATATCAAAAACCTCCCGTTTTTGAGCAGCCACTTTGATGCGAGAGCCCGAAGAAGCTACTGCAGAATCATAATTCAAAACCGATAAAAGCAAAGTTTCCAATAAAGTACATTGTGCAAATGTTCCTTTCACGTTTAAAATCGGTGAGTAGGGAAAAAACACATCGCCTTCCCAGTATCCGTCAATATCGACATCAAAATACAAATCGGAAAGAAATTTAATACACTCAGAAGAAACCGTTTTAGTAAACGACAAATAACTCAAGAGTTCATCGGAATATCTAAACTGACTAAGCAATTCCAAAAATCGAAAAGTCCCACCAACAATACCATATCTACGCTGATATCGTCCATTTTCTTCGGTTACAACAGTAGGCAAAGACCGAGTGAACACCGAAAAAACCGAAGGCCGATACGCCGTTCCATCCTTCAAAGCCGCATCTACCATAGTGAATTCGTACTTATCAGTGTAAAGCGCTTTGGACATCATAATTTTTACTTAATAAAATCACCTACATAATATGCGACTACGTAAATATTCAGAATTCGCAATTTATGGTTAACTACTAACCTCAAGTTCAAGTTCTTTCTCCGGTTTATCAGTATCAATAGTGATTGTTTGCCCAGGTAATAAATCTTTAAACAAAATTTTTTCAGCAATCACATCTTCAATCTCGTGTTGGACTACTCTCTTTAAAGGTCGGGCGCCCATCGATCGATCGAAACCTTTTTCGGCAACTAAATGACGAGCACGTGGGGTAACTGAAATTTTAATGTGCTTCTCATCGAGTCGTTTTTCCAAATCGCGAATCAATAAATCTGCAATTTCTTGAACTTGTTCTTTTTCCAATTGCCGGAAAATAATCACGTCGTCTAAACGGTTAATGAATTCTGGACGAAAGTGAGTCTTCAATTCGTTATTAACAGTCCCTTTCATCCTTTCATATGATAATTCAGCATCGTCATCCAAAGCGAAACCAGTCGAATGACTTTGAGTAATCCGACGCGACCCCAAATTGGTTGTCATGATGATAATCGTGTTCTTGAAATCTACGACTCGACCTTGACCGTCAGTCAAACGACCGTCGTCCAAAACTTGCAAAAGAATATTGAAAATATCTGGATGAGCTTTTTCAATTTCATCCAACAGCACGACGCTATAGGGTTTACGGCGAACTTGATTAGTTAATTGGCCGCCTTCTCCATACCCAACGAATCCTGGAGTTGTTCCAATCAAACGCGAAACAGTATATTGATCTTTAAATTCAGACATGTCAATTCTAATTAGGGAATCCTCCGAGCCAAACATGAATTCTGCCAAAGCTTTAGCTAATTCAGTTTTTCCTACTCCGGTTGGACCGGCGAAAATAAATGAACCATTTGGGCGTTTGGGGTCTTTAAGACCGGCACGCGTACGACGAATCGAACGCGCTAAAGCATCGATAGCTTCATCTTGACCTATTACACGATTATGCAAAACTTTTTCCATTTCCAATAAGCGTTGACCTTCCGTTTCGGAAATTTTGGGAGTTGGGATGCCGGTCGCCATCGATAAAACTTCAGCAATCATATCCTGATCTACTATCAAATGTGATTTATCTTTATCGGTATCAAACTTTTGGTTCAACTTTTGAATAGTTTTTTGTAAAATTTCAATTTGATCGCGGATCCTCGCTGTTTCTTCGTATTGCTGAGATTGAATAGTCTTAGTTTTTTCCAATTCCAATTTTTCCAGCTCCTGATAAGCTTTCTTCAATTCAGGGGGCAAAACGTTTTGTTTAATTCTCAAACGAGCTGCGGCTTCATCCATCAAATCGATTGCCTTATCCGGCATAAAACGGTCGCTAATATAACGATCGCTCAAAACCGCAGCCGCTTGAATAGCTTCCTCAGTAATTGTTACATTATGATAAGCTTCATAATTATGTTTCAGTCCTTGAAGAATTTTCACAGTTTGTTCAACATTCGGCTCATCGACATCAATGGGTTGCAACCTTCGCTCTAAAGCCGCGTCTCTTTCAACGTATTTTCGATACTCATCAATGGTTGTCGCACCAATTAATTGAATTTGACCTCTTGCCATCATCGGTTTCAAGATATTTGAAGCGTCTAAGGATCCTTCAGCCCCGCCGGCACCAACTAAAGTATGAATTTCATCTATAAAAATAATAATATCTTTACGCTCTTTTAATTCGTTCGTCAATTTTTTTATGCGTTCTTCAAAATCTCCCCGAAATCGAGTTCCAGCAACTAATTGACCTAAATCTATATTATAAAGCTTTTTGTCCTTCAAGTTTTGGGGCACATCTCCTTGCGCAATAGCAATCGCTAAGCCTTCTACAACAGCAGTTTTCCCAACGCCAGGGTCGCCCAAAAGCACAGGATTATTTTTAGTTCTACGAGTCAAAACTTGAATCACTCGTTCAATTTCATTTTGACGATCCACAACTGGATCCAAATCGCCTTTTTTTGCCATTTGAGTCAAATCAGTTCCTATAAGACCTAAAATCGATCCTTTAGGCAATTTCTGTTTTTCAACAGTAGTAACTAACTCCCCCTCTTGTAAAGCTGGATTCGCTGTTAGAATATCCTGACGAATTTGATCAATGTCAATATCCATTTGATTCAATGCTTGAATACCAGTTCCCTCACCTTCAGTAATTATGCCCAACATGATATGATCAATTCCGATATTCGCTGCGCCGGTTTTATTCGCTTCGCTCAAAGCCAAATCCAAGGCTTGTTTAGCTCGAGGCGAAAACGGTTTATAATCCGAACCGTTAGAAGTACCTTTTCCGACGATTGTAATTATTACTTCTCGTAATTTCGACAATTCCACATGTTGGTTTTTCAAAGCTACATATGCGTTGGAATTTTCATCATACAAAAGACCTAAAAGTAAATGCTCGGTTCCAATAAAAGTGTGATTGAAATTTTTCGCTTCTTCTTGAGCATGAATAACCACCGAGCGAGCTTGATCAGTAAATTTTTCGAACATAAATATCCTTCTACTTATTAAACTTAACATTTACGAATACCGGACGCAATCGTTCACAGACCTTTACGCTAATTGCGAAATATAAAACTCCAATCTTGTGTCGCCTATTTGGACGGTTTTTATTGAATCCCAATCTTCTAAACTTACACGTTCGCTCCGCGAGGCGGACTCAAACACTAGCATAGCTTTCTTTGACACATGTTTCGACAAACGGTTAATCAATTTACAGGACTCAGACACCTCATATCCGTATGGGGGGTCTAACGTGATTATATCGTAGGTCTGTTTAGGACGCCATGTCCTAAGATTGGCTTGAATCGCCGTAGATCCTTCAAGGAACACCTGATCGCCGCGACAATTTAAATTTTTAAGAGTTTGTTTAATAGCCAATACTGAACTCCGAGCTTGATCTACGAATAATACTGGGCCGCTCCCCGCGCTCAACAATTCAAATCCATAAGAGCCAGATCCAGCAAACAGATCTAATACTCGCGAACCTATAACCATATCACCGAAATTGTTAAGCATCACATTAATAAAAGCTTCGCGGATTCGGCTCATTGTCGGTCGAAATTTATGGGTTGGTCTATCCAGCCGAAGTCCTTTATATTGTCCTTGAATAATGCGCACGTTAGGAACCAAACTCATGATTAACGATCAGTAATCGGGGATTCGAAATTAATTCCACAAAATCAACATCAAGCTGAACGCTAAAAACTTCGGCAAAAAAAAATTGCATGACTTTACTCGCTCTAAGATCCAAGCGCTAATTGAGAAGGGACTGGAACTTGAGCGAAACTGCTATGATAATCAGGAAATAGGCCAAATCGATCCCAAGGGGCGAATCGAAAAACGACATCCCCCACAACGTCATCAACTGGGACGAAACCTTTATACTCGGCGTCGGCGTGAAAACGACTATCTTTAGAATTTCCTCGATTGTCCCCCATCACCCAAATCATACCTTTCGGAACTTCCACATCGAAAGGTACTTCGGATGGGGTCTGCCCTTCAAAAATATATGGTTCGTCAACCGCGACTCCATTAACTTCGATAGGGAAACCTGGCCCCGCGCATTTCACTCGATCAAATTCAGTTCCGATAACTCGTTTTACTAAGTACTCAGTATTGTCTGAGTTTTCAAACCCCAACCAACCTAAAAGGCCAGCCGCAGTTTGAGATTCCTCTTTAGAGATCGCTGGACCCATCCAATCGCCAGGATCTTTAAAAACCACAACATCGCCTTTATGTACTCCGTTCAATTTCACTCCGATTTTTTCCACCCAAATTTTATCATCAACCTCTAAAGTAGCGCGCATTGAACCCGAGGGTATCCAAAAGGGTTCTAAAACATATAAATTCACTACAACAGCAATCACTGCAGCTGCGAACAAAGTAACAATTAGGTCCAGCCAAAATGGCCACACCTTTTTAAATTTGTAAGTCTGGGTTTTTTTATCGTAAACTTTTTGAAACTTAGAAATCAACTTACTCTTTTTTCCCTGATTTTAGCTTTTTTACCAACCAAATCACGAATGTAATACAATTTAGCCCTACGAACGTCACCATGTGACACTAAAGTGATTGACTCAATTGCGGGAGAATGCAAAGGGAATACCCTCTCTACCCCAATGCCAAAACTCAACTTACGAACCGTAATCGATTTACGAACCCCTGAGCCATTGATAGCGATCACGACTCCTTCGAAAGTCTGAATGCGCGATTTGTTACCTTCGACAACTTTTATGTTCACTTTTACAGTATCGCCGGAGCGTAAAACAGGGACGCTCTTTATCGAGGTTTTATCCAATTCATCTAATTTTTGCATAACTATTATATCTTGCCACGTTAGGCGGTTTTAGACGATTTTTTCCTCGACCTTTTTAGTTTTCTTATTTCCTTGGAAAAATCGTCTAAAGTATCATAACCCTGATAAACACTCGCAAAACGCAAATAGGCGACCGCGTCCAATCTCCGCAAAGGCTCCAAAATCGCTAAACCAATATCATAAGAATCAACTTCTGCTAAGCCTTTTGAACGAATACTATCCACAACTTCCGAAACTACAGCATCTAATTCCTCTGATTCGAAATTTCTACCTTGGGTCGCTTTTAGAATTCCATTGCGGATTTTAGTTCGAGAAAAATTCTCCTTAATGCCTGATCGTTTGATGACGCTGAGTGATGCGGACTCAACAGTCGAAAAACGTTTATGACACTTCTCGCATATGCGACGTCGCCGAATTTGCGTGCCGTCTTCTCCTGCGCGCGAATCAATCACTTTGGTTTCGCTGAACCCACAGAAAGGACATTTCATAACATCAGTTTAAAGGCAACTATAAACTAACAATATGAAATACTTGAGCTACTTAGCGATCACAGTCCTGGCTGGACTATTGCGCATAATCAACTTAGCTCACCCTAATCATTTAGTTTTCGATGAAACTTATTATGCTAAAGACGCTTGGGCTTATATCAATACTGGTTTAGAACGAGTTTGGCCTGAAGACCCCAACGCACAATTCGTTACTGGAGAAGTTGATATTTACCTTGACCAAGCTTCAATTGTCGCCCACCCTCCTTTAGGAAAGCTACTAATCGGCATAGGTATGAAAATTTTTGGGCCAAATTCCTTCGGATGGCGTATTATGCCGGCTTTATTTGGCACAGCGCTCGTATTTATATTAATGCTTTTGATAGATCATTTGCTCCATTCGCCCATCTTAGCGTCATTAGGCGGGCTATACTTGAGCGTTGACGGCCTAGCTTTAGTGATGTCACGCACAGCATTATTGGATATTTTCCTAACGTTTTTTATACTAGTCGCAGTTTTACTTTACCTTAAAAAACATTACATTTGGATGTTCATAGTATTCGGGTTAGCTATGTCAATAAAATGGTCCGCGCTCTGGTTCATCATAGGTTTTTGCGTACTCTTATTTTTTCAACTCAACCATCGCTTCGACTCAAATTTATTTCAAATTGAAGGACTCAAGCCCCAAATTGTCATGTCTCGTCTAAATCGACCCTTTCGAAATTGGTACGAGTCGTTAGTCTTTTCAATTAGCGGATTCCTTACCAGCATCAGCGTTTACTCGTTAAGTTGGTGGACTTGGTTTTCCATTCCCGATGCCCCCAATAAACCAGTTGGTGGCAATTTTATCAACAACGTGCTTGCGTTAATAAACTATCATATCGAAAGACTCAATTTTCATATTGAACTCGAGTCTAATCATTCTTATGCGACCAGTGCTCTGGGATGGCCCCTACAAATTCGGCCGACCTATTTTTTCTATGAACAAAATCCACTTTCCGAGTTCACTCAGTCAATCACATCTTTAGGGAATCCTCTCTTATGGTGGACGATGACTGTTGCAATGATTTTTGTTTTTATTAAATTTATGTTACAACCAAGCTATTCGACAATGATTATGGGTGTCGGCCTAATCTGTGGATGGTTTCCGTGGATATTCATACCAAGCCGAACCCAATTCACATTCTATGCTATCCTAATCGAACCATTTTTTATTCTTGGACTTATGATTGCGATCTCATCCTTGGCTCGAACCAGATATTTACCGACCGTAATTATCACAACTGTTTTAATTATCACAATAATTGGTCTAACTTTTTATTTCTGGCCAATTTGGACCGGCCAAATAATTACGCACGATTATTTATACGATCATTTTTGGATTCCTAGCTGGATATAGCTAAATTTGAATCTGTTTAATTAGAAATGTCTATTACTTTACGTTTACCACGATTAGTGAAGCTGACTTTCCCAGTTTCTAAAGCAAACAGAGTGTGATCTTTACCTACACCTACATTATGCCCAGGATGGAAGGTCGTTCCTCTTTGACGAACCAGAATTTCACCTGCGTTGACATTTTGACCCCCGAAACGTTTCACTCCCAAACGTTGAGCCGAAGAATCCCGACCATTTCTAGTTGAACTAGCGCCTTTTTTATGTGCCATAAATCTCCTACGTTATTTTGACGATTTCTAAATTGGTCAATTCTTGTCGATGACCTTTACGAGTATGCTGACGCGTTTTGTTTTTAAAGCGCATTATGTCAATCTTTGGACCACGCGTATTACCTAAAATTTTCGCCTCTACTTTAAATTTTTTCAAATCCCCAGGATTCGAAATCACTTTTTTATCATCAACCACCAAAATTGGCTCGAAAAATAAATTATCTCCCGAGTTCGTAACCAAACGGTTCGAAACAATTCTAGATCCCACCTCGACTTTTTCTTGGTGCCCTGAAATTTCAATTATTGCATACATTTTTATTACTTATCCATTTTAGCTGTTTTTAAATTCTTTTAATAATTAAATTCTTGTTTGAAATGTTAAAAATAAATAAAAAAAAGATGTAAACTATTTATGGTGCGGGTTATACCTTTAGGCGGTCTCGGAAACATTGGTCGAAACATGGCCGTTTTAGAATACAACCGCAGAATCTTGATTTTGGACTGCGGAGTGATGTTTCCTAAAGACGAAGAACCTGGGGTTGATAGGATTTTGCCTGATTTTGGCTATTTAGAAGGTCGATGGAATGATATCGAGGCGGTTGCTCTAACCCACGGTCACGAAGATCATATCGGCGGAATACCTGACCTTCTTAAAAATCGCGAAAACATTCCAATTATTGGCTCCCAATTTACTTTGGCACTAGTAAAGAATAAAACTGAAGAGGCTCATCAAAACGCTCAATTCATAGAAGTAAAAGAAGGCGACACCTATACGCTACCGAGTTTCAAACTCGAATTCATTGCAGTCAATCACTCAATTCCGGACGCTTTAGCCATTTACGTGACATGTCCCGACGGAACGATTCTAAACACTGGAGATATTAAACTTGACCAAACCCCCATTGACCGCCGTATTACAGACCTGAATCATTTCTCCAAGATTGCTGCCAAAGGCGTTGACCTACTCATGATCGACTCGACGAACGCAACGATGCCTGGGGTTGTGCCGACTGAACGTGGAATTGAGAAAGAATTAGATTTCATCTTTAGCTCAGCCACAAAAAAAATTGTCGTGACTTCTTTCGCTTCTCATATTCATCGCATTCAACAAATCATCACAGTCGCCCGTAAACACAACCGTTATGTCTGTTTCGATGGTCGTTCTATGCAAAAAACTATTCCTTTAGCCCGCGAGCTCGGACTCATTTCATACGATCCGTCGATGATCGTGTCATCCAAAAATATTGGCGATTATCCCGACCATCGCATTGTCATAATAAGCACAGGCTCCCAAGGGGAACCCATGGCTGCTCTTTCTCGCATCGCGAAAGGTAATCACCCAAAAATCACTATCAATGAAGATGATGTGATAATTTTCGCGTCCTCAATTATCCCAGGTAACGAAAAAAGTATATTCAAAATTATGAACCAATTAGCCCTCTTAGGCGCAATTATTTATGATTCTCACAATTCCAAAATCCACGTCTCCGGTCACGCAGCATCAACTGAATTGCTTTATCTTTACAACATCATTAAACCCAAAAATGTTTTGCCTATACACGGCGAGCCCATGCATCTAATCGCCAACCGAAAATTGGCCGAATCAACTGGAATTCCCCATAGAAATGTTATGAAAGGCCTCGATGGGGTCGTAATCAACCTCAAAAACGGTCAAGCTCAAGTCATCGATCAGTTGCCCAATACAATGGTCAAGGTGTTGGGCTAGTCGTTAGTCGTTAGCAATTCGCAGTTAGCAATTAGTTCTGCAGGTTGTTTCAGTAAATGCGCTAGTACTCTAACACCAAAATGTCATCATTTTACGTTTTTTAGTCGCTAACTACTAAAAACTTTTCCAGCGCCACAGCGATCCCATCTTCGTTATTACTAGCAGTGACATAGTCGGCGATGGCTTTCATATCAACGGTACCATTATCCATTACTACTCCAACTCCAGCGTATTCCACGATGGACCGATCGTTAGGGGCATCGCCAAAAGCAATCACATCGCTTGGGGCAATTGCTAGTTTTTGGTTGACAATGGATAAAGCTTTGGCTTTGTCTATGCCGAGATCAGTAAACTCAAAATAACAAGGCGAAGAAAATGCTCCGTTCAATTTGTTTTTGAAAGGCGCGTAAATCTGATCTGATATGCTATGTAAATACTCTGAACTTCCAGCAATCAAAATTTTCGGGATAGGAAAAGTTGCGAACTTAGCCAAATCTTGCACTTCGCAAAGCAAAAATCCGCCATCATGCGCTTCATACTGAATGATATTGATGGTCTGACCTTCATTTTCAATCATGCCGCTGAAAACATCATTAACGTAAACATACTGGTCGTCATTAATCATGACCACAGCGTCGAATTGTTTGAGATGTTCCAACACTTTCACCACCAAGTCTGAGGGGATTGGTTGGTCAAACAAAATTTCATTAGTTTGCACATCAGTCACCCGAGCGCCATTATATGAGACCAACAACCCATCGTGTTGATCCATTTCCAGCTCATGAGCCAAACCAATCATGCCTTTAGTGGGTCGCCCAGAAGCTAAAACTAATTTAACTCCACTAGCTTGCGCATCTAATAAAGCCTGCTTAGTGCGAGGGCTAATAATCCGCTGACTATTCAACAGAGTCCCATCAATATCTAGAATGATTTCTTTCATAGCTACCACCATTAGTCTAACATCTTTCAGACAATCGAATTGGTTGACCAGTTCTTAAAAATACCGCACCACTGGCACAAACTCTCCCACCTATCTTGACATTTACTAATCGCTAGTCGTTGCGAGCTTACGAGCTGAGCCATCCGTAAGGCAAATGCACTTTACGGCTGCCTTTAGTTTTGCCGCGTTTGAGGGTTCCTACGGTTTGCAGCTCCGGCCGTTGATCCTCTAACTGAGATAATAACTGCTCTAACTGAGATAATAACTGCTCTAACTGCTGGTAATTATCAAGCAACGCCAACTGCCGACGATATTCAGCTCCGATGTTGAAACCTTTCAGATAGTAAATAGTATGTTTGCGAAAATCTTTACACGCCATAGTTTCATCACGATAATATTCCATCAACAATTGCAAATGTTCCAACATCACTGGACGGATTTCTGAATACGACTCCGGTACTTTTGGAATACCACTGGCGCTGACAGTAGTAGCAGGCCGTGTTGCCTGCGCTTGGTTTCTGGTTTCTTTTCGAATACCTTCAAACAAATTAGGCATCCTGCTCAGTTCCTTAAACAACCATGGTCTGCCTAAAGCACCGCGGGCGCAAGCTAAACCAGCGCGTTCATAATACTGCGGTTCAACCTGTTCCAGCAACGCCACAGCATCGGCTGGACTAAATATGTCACCGTTAAGAAAAACTGGCAGGTTAGTTTCTCCGAGAGCCGAATTGAAAACGGACCAATCTGCTTCACCGCCGTAATATTGCTCGGCAGTCCGCGCATGCAAGGTAATAAAGTCCACTCCCACTTCGTTGGCAATCTGACAAGCACGCAAATAAGTCTGATGCTGGTCGTCAATGCCAATTCGAAACTTAGCGGACATGGTTATGCCGAAATCAGCTGAACCCGTTTTTACAGCGAACAACATTTCTCTCAGCAGCTCTGGTTTCAAAGGTATAGCTGCTCCGCCACCTTTCCGAGTAACTTTCGGAACGGGACAACCGAAGTTTAGATCAATATGATCCGCGCGGTTTTCTCGACCAATAATTTCCACTGCAGACTTTAAATCAGCAGCATTATTACTAAACAGCTGCACGGCTCGAAACTGTTCTTCTGGGTGGAATTCCATCAATCGATTAGTTTTGGGATTGCGCTCCACAATAGCTCGAGCATTGATCATTTCGGAAATCGCTAGCACATTAGGTTGAAAACGTTGGACCAGCAACCGAAACGGCCAATTACTAATACCAGCCATCGGCGCCAACATAAGACGACTCGCGCTATTGTATGAGTTTAGAATTTCAGGCATGGCACTCACCGAATGTAAAATGTAAAAATCTCAGACTCTAGGTGTGAGAGTTTAAATTCGAATACTTGGATTATGCGTCTAACTTCTAACATCGAAATTCAAATTTCTAGAAATCAACAACACCTCAATTAAGTTTTTCAGTCAGATACTGTTCCAGCCCTGCAATCTTGATGCGCTCTTGTCTCATAGTATCGCGATCGCGGACGGTAACTGCTTGGTCATTTAGGCTTTCGAAATCAAAAGTCAAACAATACGGAGTCCCAATTTCGTCTTGCCGGCGATAACGACGGCCGATGGCTTGAGCATCATCATATTCCAGCATCCATTTTTTTCGCAAAAGATCAGCCAACTTTTTCGCTTCCGGAACTAAATTTTCATGGCGCGAAAGCGGGAGCACCGCCAACTTATAAGGCGCCAATCTTTTATCCAATCGCAGCACTGTCCGAATATCAGTTCCGCCCTTAGTGTTTGGCGCCTCGTCCTCATCGTAAGCGTCCACAAAAAATGCCATCAACGAACGGGTCAAACCAGCTGAAGGCTCAATCACGTAAGGAATATATTTTTCGTTGCTGGAAGGATCAAAATACCGTAAATCTTTACCGCTTCGATCGATATGACATTTCAAATCATAATCAGTCCGATTGGCTATGCCTTCCAACTCTCCCCACTCTGAACCTTGAAAACCAAAACGGTATTCTAAATCCACTGTGCGTTTTGAATAATGGCTGAGTTTTTCTTGAGGATGTTCATATTCACGCAAATTTTCTTGATTGATACCTAAGCCTAAATACCAATTTTTGCGCTGGTCAATCCAATATTGATGCCAGGTTTCGTCCTCTCCAGGTTTAACGAAAAACTCAATTTCCATTTGTTCGAATTCTCGAGTCCGGAAAATAAAGTTTCCGGGGGTGATTTCGTTACGAAAACTTTTACCAGTTTGCGCAATTCCGAACGGCAATTTCATACGCGCAGTATTGGACACATTAATAAAGTTGACAAAAATACCCTGAGCAGTTTCCGGACGCAGATAATGTAATCCGCTCTCGTCCTCAATCGGCCCCAAATAAGTTTTGAGCATCATATTAAAATCTTTAGGTTCAGTCCATTCTCCGCGAGTTCCGCAATTTGGACAGGGAATATTAGCCAAAGTGGCTTCTTGTTTATGCTTGCGTTCATTATATTGGTCAATCAAATCGTCAGCCCGAAAACGAGAGTGACATTTTTTACATTCAGTCAAAGGATCGTTAAAAACTCCCACATGCCCCGAAGCCACCCAAACTTCACGCGGTAAAATCACCGAACTGTCCAAGCCCACCATATCCTCTCGTTCTTGGACCACGCTTTTCCACCATTCGCGCCGAATATTTTCTTTGAATTCCACTCCCATGGGCCCATAATCCCAAGCTGAACGAGTTCCCCCGTAAATTTCTCCGCTCTGATACACGAATCCTCGGTGTTTAGCGAGCTCAATCACTTTATCAAGTTTGGTTTGCATAAGTATAGTTTAATCAGAAATATGGCAAAACCAGACGATAGAGCCTCTGAAGCTAAGACGGACCACTAGATCTTAGCGTCATTGAAATTAGACTATGGCGAACGAATAGTGTTATTTCCTAGTGCATAAGCGAGCTTCTGCATAAATTCCGCCATAGCGCCTCGGTTCACAGGATCTTGAGGGCGGTAAGTAACTTGACCTCGGGAGGTTTGCGATCCCACAGTAATCTTAGTCACGCTCAACCAATTAATAGCTCCCACGCGATTCTTATTCACGCTTGAAACTTTGGAAGTTTTGGTATTTCCTTTATTCGTATAAGTCATCACTTGAGTTATGGTCCCAGACCCATCACTTCCAGAACCGGCGAACACATCTGGGAAAACCGAAGTCGAACTCGGAACATTTTTGACCCCAGCAAATTTTTGCATAAATTCCGCCATAGCGCCTCGGTTGACTGCATCATCTGGACAAAAGATTAGTCCTTGAGCGTTACAGCCTTTAGTTATTCCCATATCGGCCAACCAAAGTATCGCATAATAACGTTCAAGATTATCTTCACGTAAATAATCAATGTCGAGGAAATTCGTGGATTTATCTTGATAGACAGCATAAAGTTGGGCGTTCGACCAGCCAGCTAGTTTTTGGAGGAATTGAGCCATAGCACCTCGATTAACCGAATTTTCGGGCAAAAATTTGCAGTGCGAGCTGTTAGGGGATTTATCGGTACTTTGCGCTGAGCCTGCTGGCTCGCAACCAGAACCGACTGTCACGCCGGTTTTGGAAAGCCATTCAATGGCCTGAGCTCGCGCTTTGGAAATTTGAGCAGTATCGGTAAAAGCTAGATTGGCTCCAGTTGGCTCTGGGATTTGGAAGACAATTTGAGTTACACTAGGGAGAGTCCCAAGTTCAGGCTCAATTGGAACCGATGCCGATGAAGACGTGGGACTTGGCGATGGAGTAGGACTTGGCGATGGAGTAGGAGTAGGGCTTGGCGATGGAGTAGGAGTAGGATCAGCTTGCCAAAGCGCATAAAGTTCAATCGTTCCAGAATGGGCTAAGTTCTCTACACTTTGACCAAAACTATAGGTGGTCCCTGAACCGTCCTCGGCCGTGTTCCAAGCTAAAAATGTGTAATCGGTGCGCTCGAAACCAGTTGCATTAGAAATTTCAAAAGGGAAGCCCCAAGTCGCGGTATAGGTTGGCAAAGACCCACTGCCGCCGTTGGCATTATAGTGAACAAAATAATTCTCAAGTTGAATCCAGTGGGCATAAAGAATCACTTCAGCTTTATTCTGGTCAGTCAGATTGGAAACGGTTTGGCCAGGACGATAAGTTCGGACAGCATCATCGGAAGTAGACCAACCATCTTGTATAGAATCGCTTTTATCATACCAACCAGCATTCGGCAAAACAAAAACTTGATTGTATCGAGTCGGAATATCCGCAGGCGCCAATCCAGCTAAAGTCCCTCCATTGGGATCGAACGACACAGTGTAACGGTTGGCAGTCCAATGCGCGAATAAACTGTAAGTCGCGCCGGGCGAACCAGCAGCTGCTGGAAAAGTTTCTCCATACAAATAATCGGCAGTGCCGCTGGAACTAAAAGACCAGCCATCGGTTGTGTAACCAATTTTGGAAAAAGTAGAATCTCCAGCCAAAAGCGTTGGGTTGCCAAAAAGCGTAGTAGCGGAAGTAGGCGTTATGCCAGCTCCGGAATTAATGCTGTAAACAATCTGATAAGGTTGCGGAGTCCAATAAGCGTGAACAGTAACAGTGTCGGCGTCAACGTCAGTCAAATTCATAACTTCCGCGCCCAATCCAAAACTATAAGTTATGCCAGCGGCTGCGGTATAGGTCCAACCTGATAGAGTCGAGTTGGTCAAATCGACGCTCGAGCCGGTCGAAAGCTGCGCCGGAGTCCCATAAATGGCGGGTTGATTTTCCGGAGCAGGAGAGCCGGGGCTGACATCATATTTAATAGTATAAGTATTCGGTCGCCAATGCGAATACAAAGTGACCGTGTCGCCGTCAATAGCTGATAAATCGGAGACTGTTTCGCCTAAACCAAATTGCTTCGCTCCGTCAGCCGTTTCAGACCAACCATCGTGAGTCGAACCAATGCGATTAGGCGGGCCAGTTGTCGGCGTTAAAGCTTCCTCGCTTAATTCCACCTCTTCTCCCCAAGAATAATCCGCGTCGGCTGGGACTGTGCCAACACCTCCATTTAGATCGTAATGCAAAAAGTAATCATCGGGAGACCAATGAGCAAACAAAATTACTTCAGCGTCTTCAGTGTTAGCTAAATTGGAAACGCTCGCGCCTAAATTATACTCTCTCGCTCCAGCAGCTGTTTCAGCCCAGCCATCAATATGAGAACCAGTTCGATCAGGGAAGTCTGAGCCGCCGGTTCCAGGACTGATTCCGTTTGCGTTAGCCAAAGTAAACGCTTGATTGTAGACAGCAGCTTCGGCAACTGGGAGATCACCCAAACCGCCGTTCAAATTGTAGGACACAGTATAATGGACAGGATTCCAGGCTGCATAAAGAGTGAGAGTTGTGCCAGGGCTAGCATCGGAAAAGGGGAAAGTATTACCGTAAATATAAGCCACTGGTCCTAAAGCGGACTTAGCCCAGCCTTCGCTAGTATAACCATCGAGATTAAAATTATCGTGGCTGGCTAAAGTGAGATTTTGACCATACGGCGCAGTTGCGGAGACAGGGGTGTTACCGATGCCACCGTTGAGGTTGTACCGGACGGTATAGGGTTTGGGTCCATATTGAGCAAATAGAGTGACGATAGCGCCGGCGATACTGGTTAAATTGGAAACTGTTGCACCTAGCTGGTAATTGGTTCCACCAGCATTAGCAAATGTGTTCCAATGGTGAATTTTAGAATAAGTCTGGTCAAAATTCCCGCCATCCGACAGCTGAATCGGAATTCCGTAGGTGGCAGTTTGGTCGGCAATCGAACCAGTTCCACCGTTGGGATTGTAGCGAATAGTGTAAGTATTAGCCGTCCAATGCGCGTACAAACTAACTGAGCCATCTTCAGCGCTGGTCAAATTAGAAACTGTCTGACCTAAACCATAAGCTATAGCACCTGTTGGCAAAGTCGCCCAACCGTCTAAAGTCGAGCTAGTTTTATCCAAGCCAGATCCAGTGGACAATTGAAAACTTTGACCATAACTGACCGATTGCGCAGCTGGAACTACGCCACTGCCAGTGTTACCAAAATAACTGACAGTGTACTCGTCGGCCACCCAGTGCGCGTATAACTTGACCGTGTCGTTATCCACAGCGGTCAGATTTTTCACAGCTTCATGAAAATCGTAATAAACTGGCCCAGTCGCGCTGGTAGCCCAACCACTAAGATTGTACCCGGCTCGAACAAAAGTGTCGACACCGTAAATGGTAAAGCTCTGATCGTATTTAACTTTACGGTCCACTTCAGTACTGCTGGTCCCTGCTACTGTCCCCCCATTGCCTAAGTATTCCACAGTGTAAGTATTGGCGTTCCAATGGCTAAAGAGGGTATAAGTGGCGGCTGGCGCGGCATCTTCAGCTGGGAAAGTTGAGTCATAAGCATATCTAAAACTCGAACTATCGGCGGCCGTGGCCCAACCGTCGCTGGTATAACCAACTCTCGTGAAATTACTGGCCCCAGCTAATGTGGTGGGGTATCCATAAGTCGTGATGGCTGGAGTGGGGGTAGTGCCGGTACCCGAATTGATATTGTAAACAATAGTATAAGGGTCCGGCTGCCACTGAGCATAAAGAGTGAAAGTGTCACCAGCTGCAGTAGGGTCTTGCACTTTGGTAACGCTCTGGCCCAAGCTAAACTCGGAGCCACTGCCATCAGCATTCCTGTTCCAGCCAATCAAAGTCGAGGCGGTTTTATCCAAGCCCGTGCCAGTAGATAAAGTGATTGGCACATTATAGGTAGCAGTTTGTTGAGCTGGCAAAGATCCGAAGCCACCATTAGAATTGTAAGCTATGAAGTAGGGAACGCCTGCCCAATGAGCGTACAAAGTGGTTGTGGCAGAGCCATTATATAAGGATGACACAGTTTGACCGAACTTAAAGTCCGCCGTGCCAGTATCGACTTTGGACCAGCCATCTTGAGCGGAATCGGTCTTGGACCAGCCAAGGTCTGCAAGTAAAGTAACCGGATCGTCCGCCCCCGCTGTTTGTCGCTGGACAGTTCCAGCAGTGGCGCCATTAGGTTGATATTCGATAGTGTAATTGGCCTCTTCCCAAATGGCAAACAGCGTAACTGTGGCTCCCTCCGTGCTGGTCAAGTTTTGCTGGCTGCTCTGTAAATTATAAGATGCTCCATCACCATCAGCCGATGTGTTCCAGCTAGTAATATGATAATTCGACCTAGTAAATCCAGAGCCGTCCGATAAAGTAACTGGTCGATTGTAAGTGGCAGATTGATTTATGATCGAGCCAGTCCCGCCGTTGGGCTGGTATTTAATGGTATAGTCGTTAGGAGTCCAATGGGCATAGAGAGTCGTAATTTCGCTGGTAGCAATGTTGGAGACGGTTTGACCTAAGTCGTAAGCGACATCACCGCTCGAATCAGTAGCCCAACCATCAATATGCGAGCCAGTAGTGGCATCTGATACTTGAACGTTAGAAGCATCGTACAAAGTGATAGGGTAACCCCAGGGGATGGACTCGAATTCTTCGTAGCCAGTCCCGCCGTTGGGGTCAAATAAGATAGTGTAATAATCAAAATTTGGATGCCAGTGGGCGTACAAATTGATTGTGCCAGCCGAGCCAGGAACTAATTGCGAAACAGTTTGACCCATTGTGAAAGTGACTGCACCATCAGGTTCAAGGGCCCAACCGTCTTGCCACCAACCATCTCGAGTGCACCCGCCGTCAGTAGGCAATGTGTACTGGTCATAATACGGCACTACCGCTGGATTATCCTCTGGCCCAAAGCCGACTCCGCCATTATTTTCAAAGTTGATCTCGTAAAACTGTTGATCCCAAACCCATTGTGCGTATAAAGTAACTGTCGACCCGCCATCGAGTGTCAAATTCACGACCTCAGAGCCTGGTGGATAAACATCTTCTTGATCGGCGTAAGTAGTCCAACCCGCCAAAGACCAACCAGCCTGCCAGGATAAAGTACTGCCATCGGACAAAGTAAACGGCACGCCAATTGCCGCCTGTTGAGAAGGTGGCAAAACTCCACTCCCACCGTTAGCATCATAAACCACAGTATAATAACCCGACTGAAATTCGGCGAATATAGTACAGTCGCAAGTTTTAGGAGTTGTAGGAGTGTCCTCCCAAGTGTAATTATAAGTGCCTGCTTGATACTGAGTAATGATATTCCAAGCCGAATCACTGGATTCTACGGGGTAATAATCACTCAAAGTTGCGAGCATACTACCATTGCCAGGTACAATATCATAGAAGCGGGGAGTGCGTCGCGTGGATGGAGTAAAGTATTGCACAAAATCGGAACTACTGCCATGAACTGCCTGGAGGGGCCAATTAGCAGTATCCCGGGGTTGAATAGTGCCGTTGCCAGAAGACTTCAAAGTTGTCATGCATTGAAATGGCTTGAGCATCGCATCCCTGGCATCATCAGGCAAACCTTGAAATACTGGCACGAAGCCCTCGATGACACGGGAAAAATCCCACATACCCACATCAAAACTGGCCGTATTGATCCACCAATTGGGATCGGCAAAATGAGCGCAATCTACTCCAGCCCCATACTTATTACTATCGCCACCATCGGGGAAGGCGGCGTAAGCACCTGAAAGTGAGGAAGTCCCCTTCCAGCGATAAGTATTGGTAATTTTAGGGTTGAGCTCAATCGTGCCGGATTCAGCTGGATCAACCTCATAAAATGTTGTCAGGCCTTGGATAGGCGCGACCGCATAAGTCTGATTAGAGTCTAAGACGACCGACTGGCCCATATACACAGAATTAGTAATAATGTTACCCCCATCAGCAGACAACCCCCCAGCCCCGTTTATCCCAGTCCATTGATTATAGTTTCGCGTCACATCGCCCTGTCCGATCACTTGATCAAGCGACCCGCCCACATCCGACTGCTGTGCATACCAAAGCCCAGTCACCCCACCCACTATTCCTGCATCAGATTCTATGTCACATTCACTATATATCCGTGTTGAGGTCGTCCAGTTGCCCATGCTGTACCCCCATAAAGCTGCTGCAACCGGCTGGTAACCTTCAGTCGAACCTGGTCCGGTTGACTTGATTGAACAATCAACTAGAGCTAAATCACTAAATTCGGTATTTGGTCCAATAGTCCCGAACAAGCCCAAAATATCTTCGTTACTTTCTATATGCATTCCCTTAATTACGGCTGGACCTGACACGTTTCCGGTAAAAGCTCCAATGGGAATCCAGTTGCCATTTTCGTCGCCATAACCAGTAATATCAATCAATCCGTTCAGTTTCCAGTTCATCTCCCAATAATAAGCGTTTCCATGCTCATCAAGCGCGCCAGCATTGACCACTTGACGCATACAGTCAAGATCTGCTCCATTTTCAATTATATAAGGATCTCCTAAGAAGCCAGTACCCTGAAAGTAAGATGTTACATTTGTGCTACAATCTCGCCGGTCTACTGCCTGAGCTGGATTTGAATTACCTTGGCTAACGTTTAAGGCTACGAAATTAATAAAAGTCAAGGCGCACGTCAAGAGAATCGCGGTAATTTTTCTTATCATATGGACCTCCTGATGTCTTTCTAATTTAAGCTTAGCATTCAATAGTACAACGAATTGGCTTTTTGGTTCAAGAGTGGGTGTATGTAACTTTGGATGGGATTTCAATTCTGTACTAAAATTATTATATGAGCCTTGAAACTCCGCAAAAACTTCCGGTGAGTGTTCAGTCGTTTAAAGTTGTTCGTGAGCAAGATTACAAATACGTAGACAAAACTCACAAAATGTACGCATTGGCTCACGATCAATCCAATATGATTTTCTTGTCCCGGCCACGGAGGTTTGGTAAAAGTATGATGCTCTCAACTTTAGAAGAATATTTCAAAGGCAATCACGAATTATTTCGTGGGCTAGCCGCAGACCAGCTTGAACCCCCTGAATCCGAAGGTGGTTGGAAAGAGCATATTGTTTTCCACTTTGATTTTGCCAGCGGTGTATTTCAGAACAATGGTATCAATGAATTACACGACAACATTAACAACACCTTTTCGGATGTCGTTCGCAAACACAATTTAGAGCTTCCTAAAATTCATAGCCTTACGGCAAAATTTCAAAACTTAATCAATCAGGCTGCCGAAAAATCAGGACTGCCGGTGGTTATTCTGTTCGATGAATACGATCAGCCACTCAATCAAAATTTAATGGATTACGATAAACTACAACCGCTGCGCAATGAGATGCGGGCCTTTTTCTCTATTCTCAAAACCGCCTCGGAAAATATTCGCTTCGCTATGTTAACGGGAGTAACTAAGTTTTCTGGCGTCACACTTTTTTCTGGAGTAAACCA
>JAITFB010000095.1 GCA_031281695.1 Candidatus Servula neotermitis | reverse complement strand
GAATTCGATTTTACATATTAGTAGTCAAACGTTTCAACAGCCGCTTGGGCGAAATTAGAAACTCTAAAAGTGTGTAGTATTGGGTGGGGTAGCCGAGTTGGGCTAAGCGTTCGGGGGTGAATTTGAGGATTTGTTCAATATTTTCCGGAGTAATTTCTTCGGTCTCTAGCTGTAATACAATCCGTAGTCCAATTCCGGAGTCAGATTTTGGTTGAGTCACTAATAGCAATTCAGGTGAATTAACCAAAGCGTCTATCTCCAGCAATTGCACTTGGTATTGCTGTTCTTCAAGATATTGTATTAACGATTGAGCAAAGGCTGACAGATGAGAGTCCTGGCTAATTTTTGTGGATTTTTGGGAGACTTTAGGAGAAATTTCGCAACGTAAGGTTGGCAGGATAGAACTAAATTTTCGCGCTGGCGAGTCGGATATGCGTAAGTCGATTATATGTTTGGCGCTGGCAATATATGGCCACAGTGAGACTGCAGACGTGTTACCGATCCGGTTAAATATTACGTAATCGTAAAATTGGTCGGAGAGAGTCGGGAGAGGCTGGTTAAAGACAGCTTGATCGAATTCTATAGCCTGAGGTTTTTGAAGGTTTTTTTGGTAGAAGTCAAGCGCTGAATGAAGTTGAGTTGGTTGCAATTGAGCTAATTTGGCGTTCGTAGAAATGAAGAGTTTCGCCAAGGAGGAATAGAGTGACAAATTGAACTGTGCGCGATAAAAAGCTTCGGGGAGATTCTCGGGATGGTTGAGCCCTATTTGATAAAAATATTCAACCAGCGGCTGGATTTTGCGTACTGAGTCTAAAAGTTCAGCTTTTAATTCCACCTCGTCTAAAATCCCGTGGGATTGTTTTTGCAATTTATTGGCAATTACTTTGATTTGATAGAAATCCAACTCTAAAAACGAGCCAGGCCGTTGACTAGTTTTAGCTAATTTTGTCCAATCAGGCAAGAGGGTCTCGAGAGTTGCCAAGATAGAAACTGTTGAATCAAATGTTGTAAGAATTTCATTCAAATTAGCTGGTAGTAAACTTTTATACTGTTCGGAAGTATTTTGGTTGAAATATTCGGTGACTTTTTGAACTTCGACTAATTTATCGTGTAATTCAGGGAGAGTGGCAATGTAAATTCCAGGTCGAACTAGATTCTTGACTTCTTTAATCAAAGCGCGACGTTCGAAAAATCCTAATCCAATCGGTTTAGTCGAAGTTGCGTTTAAGTATGGATTGAGGTCAGTGTTGATAATGTCCAGTTTAAAAGTGTCATAAATTTCGACTAGTTTGGAGAGTTGGGACAAAATTGTGGCTAAGTTTGTTAGAGTTTTGAATTTAAAATTTGGAAATGTACTCTCCAGCTCTTTAGATTGGGCATCGATTTTGGGCAAAAGATCGTTGTTGAGTGAATAAATTTTAGTTTTGATGTTTTCCGCTAACTCATTAGAATCGATGTGGGCTCCAGCCCAAGGATTATTGAGAGTAGAATGAGTGAATACATTGAATTGAGCGAGTTGGGTGAGAACAGAGCGAAAAAAATGTCTCCCTTGATATATATCTAACAAATGCTTAGGATCGATGCTGGGCAACTCAATGAGGTCCGCAAAAGAGTGGTTGTATTGATCGTTGTTTACGATCTCGCTTATTGCCTCAAATAACGAAAGACCATAGGGTTGGTTGATGCGATGTAGTTCGAAAGCGTAATCCAAAATAGTTTGACGAGCTTGTTGAAATTTCGTTTTACGCGCTGGATTACCGACGCCGGGATCATCGCTGGGTTCGTTAGAACTGCGGGGATGGTCAAGTTGCTTGAAGGCAAGACTGTTTGGATTATCGTCAATACGCTCAGCTAAGCTCGCGAAAGCATTACTGTTATTAGTATTCAAAAGAATCGACTCTGTCTCAAAACTGGATTTATTTGGATTGGGATTGACTAACAGAGTGGTTTTTCCGACTTGGGTCAAACGCTCAGAGAGCGCTTCTAATAATTGTTGGAAAATTTCTTGAGACTTAAATTGTTCGTCCAGCAATAATGAAAAAGAATTGCCTGATTCGAGCGGGGCGATGATATTTTGAAACAAAGGGTTTACTTGATTTAAATGCTTGGGCGTATAGCTTTGAGATTTTTGAAATTCGGTTTGTAATTGTTCAATGGCCGTGGAATTACCTAATAAGGCCGCGATGACTGGAGAATAGAGCAAGCGATTGTTTCTTAGATCTTGATTACGAATTTGCGACAACCAAAGATAAGTATTTTCTGAAGGATCTGCGATCGCTGCGATGTACTGCGCTGGTTCAACTTGAATTGAGGACGACTCTAGTTCGAAGACTTTGTTCAATTCAATATTCAGAGAACTTAAAGTGTAGTTGTTTTGCAGTATATTACGATCTAAAGCGTGGATTGGTTCAATTTTTTTAGTTTGGTTGAAAATGTGTCGAGCCAATAAAGGATTCAAACGCTTAGGGGAGGCTATTTGTAGTTGATAATCATTGGGGCGATTAGCAGTTGTCCGTTTAGCGCTTTTTTGAAGAGGGCTCGGTAGCGCGAGGGGTAGGAGGGTGGCGGTGTTGGTTTTTTTTATGTCAGAATGAAATTTCGGGGTATCGTCAATTTTGCTGGAATAGTACGCTTGCATACTTACATCGCTCACAACTACTGGGATGCGTAATTTAGATTTGGCTAGTTGAGGCAAATTGACTGTGTATTCGCAATAATTGAGTAAAGGTGTATTATAGTTTTTTTGAAATTTTTGAGTTTGTTCAAAAATTTCAGTCAATTGATTTATGTCGTCAATCGATTCAGATTGCGGGAACAACTTGGTAAACAGCGTGGGGCGCTTCAAAGTAAAATCTTTGACGAACTCAGAGGTCGCTTGGTCAAAATCCCAAAGGTGATGATAATTCTGCGCGGAACCGTCGGTATTAGCGTTTTTGGATGGTTTAAGTTGAGGCGACTTGCTATCCAGTTTTTGCGAATAATCAGCTATTGCGTGATCAACTTTGGTCAAAAAATCCTCAAGCGCGGACATATTGAAAGTTTAACCGATTTAACTCATAGAAGTTAGATCCTCTTGGATGAATCCAATTAAAAATTTTATTTTAATTACCGAAAACGATTGAAACTGCAGTTTTTGTCAACTATGGTCATTAAAATTAATATAGAGAGGAGCAATATGTATAATCAACCATTATGGATCGCTTTGGCAGTCGAATCGAATCAACGTTCTGAGATTGCCTTAGCGATTCGCCATGATGCCAAAACCGCTAGTTTCGTATATGATTACGCAGCTATCGAAAATTTAGAGAAATTTCTAAGTGATGAAGGCTTTGAAGGGGATATTTATGCTTTCAATTTCCCTGCCATGATTGACGTTCTGAAAAAATATGGAATCGATCAAAGCATTTTAGATAAATTAGAGGCTATTATTAAAGACCCAATCGTGAAAGCGCTCGCCACGGATAAGTCTTGGCTAGGAACGAATTTCGAATTGTATTTAGAGAATGTGAATTTTCAGTACATTGAGCCGCTTGATCTTTCTGAAAAAGCTTGGAACACTAAACTAATTTATGATTGCTTAGACCAAACTAATTAGTTTAGCTTAGTTCTCGATATTCTTTTTTGAGGTCGGCGATTTCGTCGCGTAAACGGGCGGCTAGCTCAAATTGGAGCTCAGAGGCGAATGCGCGCATTTGTTCAGTCAAGTATTTGATTTCGTATTCGATATCTTGTTTAGTTTGGTGTTTAGTTTTGATTTGAGGCTCATGGCCAGCTCTTTGAGCAGCTAGTTCAGCTACTTCGGCTGTAGCCGTATTTAATGCGTTGCGGCTGGCTTCGCGCGAGAACCGGTTGTAGTTTTGATCATTATCAGTTTGGACTTTTTCAATCATATCTAAAACATCGGCGATTTTTTTGTAAAGCGGTTGCGGGTCGACGCCATGATTTTTATTATATTCCAGCTGACGTACTCGGCGACGGTTGGTTTCCTCGATGGCAGCTTGCATTTGTTCAGTGATAGAATCAGCGTACATAATGACCCGCCCATCAATGTTACGAGCCGCTCGACCAATAGTTTGAATTAATGAGCGGTAAGACCTGAGGAACCCCTGTTTATCTGCGTCTAAAATGGCTACTAAGCCGACTTCTGGGAGATCTAAACCTTCTCGCAGTAAATTGATTCCTACTAAAACATCGAATTCGCCCAGCCGAAGCGAGCGAAGCAGTTCGACCCGTTTGAGAGTATCGACATCAGAATGTAAATAACTGACTTTTATGAAGTTTTGGTCTAAATATTTTGTGAGGTCTTCGGCCATCCGTTTAGTCAAAGTAGTTACTAAAACTCGTTGGTTCTTTTCGATTTTGAGCTGGATTTGTTCCATCAAATCGTCAATTTGATTTTCAGTAGGTCGTACTTCGATTTGCGGATCAACTAATCCAGTCGGACGAATGATTTGCTCAACTACTCCTCTGGAACGTTTCAATTCATAAGGTCCAGGCGTAGCCGAAAGATAGACAGTTTGACCGATTCTAGATTGAAATTCTGAAAAATTCAGAGGGCGGTTGTCCATACAGCTTGGAAGTCTAAATCCAAAATCGACTAATGAGCGTTTACGCGCCATATCCCCTTCGTACATTGCGCCAATTTGAGGGATGGTGATGTGGGATTCGTCAATCACTAATAAAAAGTCTGGAGGGAAAAAGTCAATCAACGTCCAAGGTGGGGTTCCCGGTGCTCGACCATCCATATGCATTGAATAGTTTTCCACCCCTTTACAGGTGCCGATTTCTTCTAGCATGGTCAAATCGTAAGTAGTTCGCATTTGCAATCTTTGTAGTTCGACTAGTTTGTTACGCTCTTCAAAAAATTTTATGCGTTCATTTAGCTCCTGGCGAATTCCAGTAATTGCTTTAGTCATAGATTGGCTGTCGGTCACATAATGTGAAGCTGGAAAAATATAGATTTTCTCTACGTTTTTTTCGAGTTTAGCGCTGATTGGATCCAAAATGGATAAACGTTCGATTTCATCGCCGAAAAATTCTATTCGGACCGGTTTGGTTTCATACATCGGAAATACTTCTAAAGTGTCGCCTTTGACTCGAAAAGTTCCTCTTTGGAAATCGTAGTCATTGCGAGTGTATTGAATCGCTACTAAATCTTTGATCAGAGTTTCTCGCGCGATAGTTTGCCCAGTCTGCAAGCCCACCATCAAGTTTTGATATTCTTGCGGAGAGCCTAAACCGTAAATACAGCTGACTGATGCTACGACAACCACATCTCGATGAGTTAATAAGGAGGCGGTGGCGCTATGGCGTAAACGTTCGATTTCATCGTTGATCGAAGAATCTTTTTCAATATAAGTATCGGTTTGCGGGAGGTAAGATTCGGGGCGGTAGTAGTCGTAATATGAGACGAAATATTCGATGCGGTTGTTAGGCATCAGTTCTCGGAATTCGGCAGCTAATTGAGCGGCTAAAGTTTTGTTAGGCTCAATGATTAAAGTGGGTCTTTGGAGTTTTTCCACCATCCAAGCGGTCGTAGCTGTTTTGCCAGTTCCAGTAGCCCCCATTAAAACAACATCTTTTTCGCCTTTTTGAATACGTTTTGTGATATCTGCTATTGCTTGAGGCTGATCGCCTGAAGGAATGTAATCGCTAATAACCTCAAAAGGATCGTAGATTTTTTCCAGTTCAGTTATCACAATTTAGGTTTCGCACGCATTGAATTACGTCGTTGCGGTCGTTTATGCTCAACCCAAAAAACTCCAATTACAAATGGTAATAACAAATATATGGGGATGAGATAGCGTTCATAAGCGACTGGCGAAACTAAGAATAGGCCGATGTAAATCGAGAAAATGAACCAAACCATAGCTCTAATTCTTTGAAATTTGGGTCGGACATAAGAAATCACCAATAAGGCTAAGCTGATCCAAAATAGCCAAAATCCTTCTAAAAAGAATTTCAAAGTATGCCAAAGGCTCAGCCAAGCTTGAGCTAGCCCAGGTATTAGTGAATTTTGCAATAACGAATCCCGAATGAAAGGATGGACTGAGTCAGCTACTTGAGGTCCGCGGTCGTCGCCTAGGGTTTTGATCATGCATTCTTTGTATCCTTCGAAATCCAGCGGTTTATTCTCTTCAACAGTAGGACATAGTCGATCGCTGTTGATGGTCACTGTCTGGGTGGGTATGAAATTGTCGCCAATATCAGAAGTGTATTGAGAAAATGTGGGATTGCGGAACAGACCAGTTACTGGAAAAGAAATTTCGATGGGAATTAAATATCCGCTCATAAGAGTTAAGTAACTTTGGACGCAAGTTCCGAAATTTTTGAAGCATAAGCCAGTGGTTTTAATTAAGTATTCTGGAACATTCATATCGACATACCATAAAGGGAACTTTAAATTGTCGCTCATCAGCCCAACATAACGTTTATACCAGTCTTTCGGATCTACGTCAGGATTTAATTCCCGGAAATAGTCATTATTGTATAAGTTGTCGTAATACTCTCTTTCCTCGTCAGAAATGTTAGCGTTAGGATCATTGAAAATGGCGCCGGTGGCTTGAATGGGTACGGACAATAAATCATGGCTCGCTATCGATTCAGCGCCTAAGGCTTGGACTAAACCAATTTGGGCTACGAACGCGCAAATTAGCGCCGTAGCCCCAGTAATGATGAGCTGTTTCCAAAATCTAGGTGCGGCTAAAATTAAGAATACGAATGCTAAGATTAGGACTGCAAAAAAAGTTTTTAAAAGTATACACAGAGTAAAAAGTCCCCCGATAATTAAGAAATGTTGCCAATTAGTGTTTTTGGTGTACAGTAATTTATAGAATTGAACAGCTAATGCGAAAACTGCTGCGCTGAATAATTGGTCTTTGGTCACGAAATTGGCTATGAAAAAATACATAGGGAAGAAAGCGTAAACTGCAGTAATTACGTTGACGGCAAAGGTGGATAATCCAATTTTGCGCAAAGTGATTAGAGAGTACCAAATCATACCTAAGATGGCAATTTGCGCAATTATCTCGTAGAGGAAAACTCCTTGTCCTGTAGAGTACAGCAGTCGAATTAAAATGGTGATTAATAATGAATGTTGGTCAGTCAAAGTTTGAATGCCTTCGGCTTCGGAAATTTCTTTGACGTAATCGCCGATGAAAAAGGCCATGCCGTAAAGCGAAAACCAGAACAAATAGACGATCGCTAAACCAGCTAAAAGCCACCATTTATAATAGCGAGCGTAGAGCGTATTTGACTTAGGACGGTTGCGGTTAGCGCCGGAGGTCGCAACCTGAGATTTTTTAGATTTTTGGACCATCTTTAAAAAATCTTACCATGAGGTCCACTTTGCTCACAGTGGTTAGCGATCCAACAAAATTTTTTGGAGCGAACAACCTTGGGTTTTATATCCTGAGTTCTAATGTTCGGTCGCTATTTTTTAGTTCTATTTGGCTCCGCCAGCGGCGAACATTTGTTTTACAGTTTCCCAATCGGAATTGAATCCGCTAGTTTTGTAATCGCCAAAAATGAAATAGGGGAGACCTCCGGTAGTTTCTTGAGCAGCCATGGCGTTAGCGTTAGCCAGTTGAACGGCAGGTCGGTCGCTGCTTAGACATTCATTGAGCTGGTTCAGATCGCTGCCAGACTGTTGAGCTATGCTAGTGAAATATTCTAAGGCTTGATCGGGAATGTGTGGAGCTCCGTGAGCATTGCCGATGCCTTGGTCATAGAATTCAGTTTTGATTTGGGTCAAAAATGCGCGATAAAAATCCCAAAATTTTCCTTGTTCCGCTGTGCAATAAGCTGTTAGTGCTGCATTATGCGAATTGACAGGATTTTCTACTGAATTAGATAGTAAGTCAGTTATGCGTAATTCAAAATAAATCTTCTTTGGTTGGAGATATTCGGCTTCGAACGCCGCTTGATTGTCTTGTACGGCTAAAGCAAATTTTGCGCAATAAGGGCAAAACAAATCCGTGTATTCAACAAAATGATGTTCAGCGGCAGCATCTCCTTCAGTCATATTAGTATTGGTTACGAAATCCGAAGCCTTTCCCATTTCAAACGAGCTGACCCCATCTTTGGGTCCAAAAAATTGAACTAGTAAAATAATTCCTTCGATTAAAACGGCCGCTCCAACCAAACTGAAAATGATGATTTTGTTGCGACGAGCTTTTAGTTGGCGGTAGGGGCGTTTTGGTTTGGTTTTTTTATTGGTCGCCATATATTAATCCTATCCGAGAGTGTAAGAATTATAAAAGCTTCTTTTTCTTTGATGCTCAGTCCTACATATCTCATCCCTCCTGCCAACGGCTCCCTCACTGACGGCAATCCCCCAGAACTAATTCCTAACCCCTAGAACAATTCCCACTCCTCCCGTCAACGGCTCCTGCAGTTACGGCGAGCCCACACAATTAACCCCTAATTCCTAACTATTCAGTTAACAGTTAATAGTTGACAATTAATAATCCCTGAAGCTTGAGATGATCGCGCTTTCGCTACAGCAGTGATAGCAATCTCGCAGAACTAACCTCTAATTCCGCATTTCTAGCCTCTAATTCCTAACCCTTAATTCTTTTGTAGCCAGAACAATTTCTGGTCTCCAGTAAAAAACTTGCCAAAACTGGTGTAAAAAATTAACATATTGATTCCAAAACTCGTTAATCTGACGTTTAATTACTAAGTTTTTTCGCTTAGTTGTTAAGAAAGGAAAATAATGCTCAAGAAATTTCGAGTTACGACTCGTAAGGTATTGGGATCTGTCGCTGTTTTGGCGTTTAGCTTGGCTTTAGTAGGCTGTGGTGAGACTCCTAGTGGCGGAGGATCGGATTCACCTTCCGAGACGGCCAGCGATGCTGGCGATAATGGCGTGATTAAAGTCGCGACCATTGATAAATTGTATTCGTTGGACCCAGCAGGATCTTACGATAATGGAAGTTTTCAGGTTCAAATCCAGGTCTTCCCGATGTTATTCAATTATGACCACGAGTCGAAGTCTATCGCGCCTGATTTGGCCGAAAGCGGAGAATATACCGCGCCTGATGAATATACCGTGAAGTTGAAAGCTGACGCTAAATGGTCAGATGGTTCGCCCATCACCAGTGAAGACGTTAAGTTTTCTTACGATCGCGTTATTAAAATTAATGACGAAAGCGGTCCAGCTTCTTTGCTGGGCAACATTGTCGAAACTACCGCTCCGGATGCGACTACAGTCGTTTTCAAGTTGGCTAACCAAAATGACCAGGTTTTTCCCAGTATTTTGGGTTCTCCAGCTGGAGTAATTGTCCCTAAGGCAACCTTCAAAGAGGACGCAATTACCGACCCTGATACCATTGTGGCCGGCGGAGTTTTCGGAGGTCAATATACGCTCAAAACTTTCAAAATGAATGAATTTATCGAGTTTGAAGCCAATCCTAATTATACTGGAGTTTGGGGAACCCCTAAGACTGCTCAAATCCAGTTGCAATATTTGGCTGATGCTTCGAATTTACGTTTGAGTATTGAAAATGGCGATGTGGACGTGGCTTTTCGGACTTTGACTCCTACGGATATTGCTGATTTACGCAATAACCCTGATGTGAAAGTAGTCCAAGGGCCTGGTGGAGAAGAACGCTATATTGTATTCAACTTAGAACTTCAACCCTTTGGCGAAAAAACTTCGACTCCAGATTCTAACAAAGCTTTGGCGGTTCGTCAAGCTGCTGCGCATTTAATCGATCGTGTTCAAATCGCTGATTCGGTTTACAAGAACACTTATACTCCGGTTTATTCGCCAGTGACTGACGGTTTGTTAGGAGCGACTGCGCCTTATAAAGAACTTTACGGCGATGGTCAAGGCGGTCCAGATTTTGCTAAAGCCAAAAAAGTTTTAGAAGACGCTGAAATTGAATATCCAGTTGAATTGCAATTGCAATACAATCCAGATCACTACGGTGCTTCTTCGGCTGACGAATACGCTTTGATCAAAAATCAATTAGAAGCTGAAGTTGACGGTGCGAAGTTGTTCTCGGTCGAATTGCAAGGTACTGAATGGGTGACTTACAATAAGGCGCGTTTGGATTCGTATCCAGCCTATCAATTGGGTTGGTATCCTGACTATCCGGATGCTGATAATTATGTGTCGCCATTCTTTGGTCCTAATAACTTCTTGCATAGTGGTTACGCCAACGAAGAAGTCAACAAGCTAATCATCAACCAGCAAACTGAGGCTGATTCGACTAAACGCGCTGATTTCTTGACGCAAATTCAAGACATCGTCGCTAAAGATGTTCCGACTCTGCCTTTATTGCAAGGTGATCAGATTGCGGTCGTGCGCGCTAATGTTAGTGGCGCTGATCAGACTTTGGATCCTTCGTTCAAATTTACTTACGGATATTTGTCGAAGAGTTAAACTGATTACTATAAGGTAATTATGCTAAAGCGAATGTTGAACGGCAGTGGGCTAGCTAGGTTTATTGCCGTTCGACTTTTGCTTACGATTCCAACCGTGTTGATTTTGGTCAGCACGGTTTTTTTCGTGATGCGCATTACTGGCGATCCTATTTCAGCAGCTTTGGGCGGACGTTTACCTCCAGATCAATTGGCTGAGCGTATCCACCAGGCTGGGTATGACCGTCCATTAATTGTGCAATACTTTGAATATATGGGAGGGCTTTTCAGCGGAGATTTAGGCGTGACTTTGACTGACAACCGACCAGTTTTAGAAATTTTAACTACTTACGGGACTGCGACTTTGGAATTAGCTTTGTTTGCTTTAGTGGTCGCCTTTTTAGTGGGAATTCCTTTAGGCCGAATCGCTGCATTTCGCCGAGATAAACCAACTGATGCTGGATTGAGAATTTTCGCAATTTTGTGTTACGCTACTCCAGTGTTCTTTTTGGGGCTGATTTTGAAATTAATTTTCGCAATCAATTTGCATTTAGTTCCAGTCAGCGGACGCGCGACCATTGGCTCGGAATTGGAAATGGCTCGCGGATTGGATGGTGGAAGCGGTTTATTTTTATTCGATGCTTTGCGACTCGGCAATCCTGCAGTAATTGGCGATGTATTGATTCACGCTGTTTTACCAGCGGTCGCTTTAGGGCTTTTGACGGCTGGAACTTTTTTACGATTAGTTCGAACTAATGTAATTTCGACTTATTATTCGCCTTATGTCGAGGCGGCTCGGTCCAGAGGCGTGGGGGAGTCTCGACTTTTGAAAAAGCATGCTTGGAAACCAGCGCTGATTCCCGTTATCACGGTGATTGGTATGCAAATCGCGATTTTGCTGGCTGGCGCGGTCTTGACTGAAACTACTTTTGAATGGAAAGGCCTGGGCTTTATGTTGAGCCAATATTTGAAAGCCCGCGATTTTGTGGCAGTTCAAGGTATTGTAGTCTTGGTGGCATTGATCGTGACATTTGCCAATTTCTTAGTTGATGTAATCGCAGCATTAATCGACCCACGGGTTAGGTATTGAGGACGGTATAAAATTATGAATAAAACACCACCAGCTAATATCGCCTTCGTGTCGGGCGTGTCTTCTGTTAGTGATTCTGTTCCACCAGCAACGTCCAAGAGTTCGGCTCAGAGCGCTGCGCTGGCCAATAATTCAGTCCCACCAACTGCACAAAATAATCCCGCTGCTTCAACTGCTGCTAACAGTTCTGGTCCACCAGCTTCCGCCGGTAGTTCTGTTCCACCACCTCGAAAATCTTCACTGACAAAATTTTTGAAACGCTTACCCATTATTAACCAATTACGCATCAGCATAGGTTTACAAAGAGGTATGTTGATCGCTGGTCTAACTATGGTGGTAATTTT
>JAITFB010000056.1 GCA_031281695.1 Candidatus Servula neotermitis | reverse complement strand
GGTGGTGCTGGTGAATTTGCTGGAGCTGCTGGAGCGAGGAAAGGCGGATACATATTATTGGACCCCGAGGACCATCGGCCTGACGCAATCATTATGGCGACCGGCTCGGAGGTGCAGTACGCTGTGAAAGCGGCGAAGGAGTTGGCCTTGGATGGGGTGAAAACCAGAGTGGTCAGCCTGCCTTGTTTGGAATGGTTCGAAGCTCAGCCGCCAGCTTACAAGGACCAGGTGTTGCCGCCGGACGTGAAAGCCCGAGTCAGCGTCGAAGCTGGAATCGCGATGCCCTGGTATAAATATTTGGGTGATGCTGGTATCGCCATTTCGGTCGAGACCTACGGCGCCTCCGCCAGCCAGTCCGAACTTTACCAAAAATTTGCAATAAACGCCGATTCTGTGCGAATGACACTTCTTAACTCGATCGAAAACGCTAAAATATAAAAGTTGCACTATGGAAAACCCTCAAGATCTTGAACAAAAGAACGTAGACGCTATTTATGCTCGTCTAGATCAACTACGCATTGAATTGTATTCAAAAATCGCCAAATTGAAAAAGAATTCTGAAGCCACAACTCACCAAAACAAGAGCGAAATGGACTCTTTGATTTCTGAGCTGAACGACCAGCTACAAGTTTATAACTCAGTTGATCAAAAATTAGTTTTCGGAAAATTGGAATATCATAAAACTGAGCCGAAATACATTGGACGCATTGGTATCAGCGACGAAAATAAAAAACCTTTACTATACGATTGGCGAGCGCCCATATCTCAAGAGTTTTACCAAGCTACGGCTTTAAATCCTGGAGACATCAAGCTTCGACGCCATATCAATTTGAAAAACCGTCAAATAGTCTCCATTGAAGATGAAGCCTTCGACCAGGCCGTTTTAGGCGAACAAAAACTTAGCGGAGAAGCCGCCATCTTCCAAAGTCTTTCGGCTCGCCGCAGCAATAGAATGAACGATATCGTTGCAACTATTCAAAAAGAGCAAGACACAATAATCCGCTCCGATTCTAAAAACGCTTTAGTAGTTCAAGGTGGAGCAGGAACTGGGAAAACTGCTGTGGCCTTACATCGCGCGGCTTATTTATTATACAACAATCGCGAAAAATTATCCAAACAAGGGGTTTTATTGATCGGACCGAATGACAAATTCTTGTTCTACATCGATCGAGTTTTACCTTCTTTAGGCGAATCCGGCGTGGTTTCGACTTCCATTGGGAACCTTTACCCCAACGTTAGAACCGAATCGACTGACAATCCCATCGCTCAAAGAGTAAAAGGCGATATAAGAATGGCCCAAGCGATTTCAAATGCCGTAAATCTATACGTGAGAGTTCCGCAAAAACCCGTCGAATTCGAATACAATCGCGTGACCTTAGTAATTACCCCTCAAGAAATTGCCGAAGTTCAACAATTAGTCAAAGATCAAAAAGTTCCACATAATCAAGGTCGAGCGTATTTTATCAAGTTTATGATCGAAAGATTGACCAACCAATACTTAGCTTCCGGAGCGGGATTTGAACGTTATGAAGAATCTGCGGCCGAAACTGGCGGTTCTGAAAAACAAACAATTAAGCGCGCTCTAATGAACATCAAGGAAGTGATTCGAACTCTAAATTATTCATGGATGCAATTACTTCCCCAAAAACTCATCCGCGATTTATTCAATTCGAAAGCTTTCGTTAAGACCGTGGCTCCTTGGGTCAACCACTCTGAATTGAGGCAATTAGTCCAAGAAGGCGAACGGCCTTTTACTAAATCTGACGTCCCCTTGATTGACGAAGCTGCGGAATTAATTGGCGAAGAAGTAGTCGATACTAACACCGCTCCTGAGGACACAGCTCGTTTTCGTGCAATTGAAGAAATGCTGGAAAGCATGCGAGCGAGCGGCCAACCCAACGTGGACTTAGTCGATCCCAATGTCTTATATGAACTCGAAAACAATGTCGCTCAAAACATTTTGCGGACTCGAGCTCAGCGTGATCGAACTTGGATTTACGGTCATGTCGTCGTTGACGAAGCGCAAGAATTGTCTCAAATGGACTATAGAATGTTGGTACGACGCTGTCCAAATTTGAGTTTCACTATTGTAGGCGATGTTATGCAGACTACTTCGAGTGCTGGAGCCCGAAATTGGAACGATGCGCTCAAATCTACTTTTGGGAAAAACTATCGCATCGAACGCTTAACGGTCAATTATCGCAATCCTAAAATTGTCGCTGAAAAAGCTATTACAGTCGCTAAAGCTTCTGGACTCAAGATTGAACAAACTGCCAGCGCGCGCGATGTTCCTAACTCTTTCGAAATCCGCTCAGTCGGAGTTTACGAAGTGTACGAAGAGGCGGCTAAAACCGCTTATGAACTGTCCGAAGAGTTCATCACTTTTGGAAAAGAAGGTCGGGTCGCAGTAATTGTACGTCCGGAAAAAGTCGATGAACTGAAACAAGCCATTTTCAAGAAAATCGAAGAAGATTATGGACAAGTGATTGCTCACCAAATCAGCTCTCAAAAATCGCCGGACGCGCAATTGGAAATTATCAGCCCTGAAGACTCCAAAGGCTTAGAATTCGATGCAGTTCTTTTAGTTGAGCCCTTGGACCTCCAGCTTTACGACAATCAAGGGCATCAAACTTACGAATCTATGTCAGCTTTATACGTAGCCATGACTCGCCCGACTTCGCGTTTGGTTTTAGTGCATTTCAAGAACTTGCCCAAAGGCTTTTAAAAAAAATCGTGGACCAAGAACTGCTCAAGCGATTAGAATCGCTAGCGCACACTTTGGATCAAGACACTTTAACCGAAAAAATTTCTGATTTAGAAGTTCAATTGCAATCACCTCAACTCTGGATGAATCCAGAAAGAGCCGCGAAATTGAATACTGAAATGGCCTACTTTCAAAAAATCCAACAACAATTAGACCGTTTAGCCCAAGAAATCGAAGATTTAGAACAGCTAGAATTTTTGCTGTCCGAAGAACAACACGATTCAGCTTTCGCAACTGAATTAAAAACCTTACAATCCAATTTAGTCCAGGAGTTAGACGATCTTGAGACCAGCACTTGGTTTAGCGGAGCGTACGATCCTCGCGGTGCTGTCATAACCATTCGAACCGGAACTGGCGGAGTCGATGCTGCCGATTGGTCCAGCATGTTACAAAGAATGTATCTCCGCTGGGCAGAACGCCACGATTTGCCAGTCAACGTTTTGGATTTATCGCCGCATGATGAAGCCGGCATCAAGTCAGTCACTTTCGAAATTGACCAGCCTTACATTTATGGGCGATTGAAATTTGAAGCCGGAACGCATCGTTTAGTTAGGCAATCGCCGTTCAATTCAGCGGCCAAACGCGAAACCTCTTTTTCAGCAGTTGAAGTAGCTCCGATCATTGCCGACGATCACGAAATTGAATTAGACGAAAAAGACCTTCGAATTGATGTTTACCGCAGTTCGGGACCTGGAGGGCAAAGCGTCAATACCACCGATTCTGCAGTACGGATCACCCATTTACCCACTCATCTCGTAGTCAGTATTCAAAACCAAAAAAGCCAGCTCCAAAATAAAACCTTAGCGCTAAAAATTTTAAAGTCCAAATTATTAGCTATGAAAAAACTGGCCGAAGACCAAAAAATCAAACAACTGGGAGGTTCAGCCACCGCCAGCTGGGGAGACCAAATTCGTAACTACGTTCTACATCCTTACAAAATGGTAAAAGATTTACGCACCAATTATCAAACTTCCGACGTGAAAGCAGTGCTCGATGGCGAAATCGACGACTTTATCAAAGCTGAACTAAAGCTATTATCAATGGAATCAAACTCAAAGTAATAAAACTCGGCAAATAACATAACCCCAGCGGTAAGAGAATTTTTACCCCTAATTTTTCGCCTCGCAAATTTAAATCCAGCTCTTGGGCATTTTGGATTTGTTCAATATAACCATGAATTCGCGCATCGACGCTTTGACCATCTTTAAATCCCAGCTCTAAACAGTTTTCCAGCCCTTGTAGGGACATAGGAACTTGATGCCAAGCCTGTTCCCAAGTATCCCCATGTTTCAAGCTGGTTGAAACGTTAATTAAATAGCTGGACAACTCAGGATTAGATTGCCAGCTTCTACCTACGCAAGCCAAAGTTCTCACGATGGAAGTTCCTGCTCTCAAACAAACTGCGACTAATTCCAAAATAAAACATTGATCAACCAAAGTGCTAGGTCCAACCTCCCCAGCTTTTATAGAGCCGATTTCATCGACCCCCGTTCCAAAACTTTCGTCTAAAACTGGAGGCCCAACAGAAATAAAGCTGGAGTCAGGAAAACTATTACGAATCATTTTGTCCGTAATTTTTTTCCCAAGCACTAAAAACCCTATTCCGATTACGAAAATTACTGTACCAGTCCCTCCGTCAATATAAGTCAATAACAAATTTTGACCTAATAAATAACCCATCCCTATGCCAAATAATGGCAAACACATCAAAACCACACTGGTTGTTTTGGGTCCAGCTGTAACTTTTTTTACTAAAATTTTTTGAGCGCGATAGTATTCAACTTGCTTCAATCCCACTTCCAGCAATTGGATCAAATTCGTCCCCAGTTCTACGCTCACTCGATACGACATATTCAAAACGTTAGCCAATAAGCCGGCTAAAACCTCTCGGTCTGCGCTAATCAATCGTCTTTGCAACTGGGTCAAAAAATGTTGATAGTCAATTTCTGAATAATCGAGCAGCAATTCTTGCTTCAAAGCTTTTTGAATCGAGCGACCATTTTTCAATTCGGCAATTAGATTTTCCAATAAATTTTCAGCGGAAATTTTGGTAATTTTGTACAAAGGATCGGGAATCCTAAAGGATTTGACGAACGGAAAACTAATCAACAAGATTAAGGCAAGCACATCCAAGTATAACATTAATGCCATGATCATTGATCCTGAGCGCCGCAGAGCTCGATTTGGTTAAAGGTAAAATGAAAAATGAAAAATGGAAAAAGGGTAGCTGAGCGAAATCTAAAAATGAGCCCCAGTTTACGCTCAGTAATTTTGTCCAGTGAGTAATGCAGAATGAAATATAAAAAACTTAGGATAGGTTTTACTGATAGAAACTGAGGCGCGAGCATTCGAGTCGACATAACAACATTCAAATTTTTTGGAGCAGTTCCAACATTTCTGGAGTATATTGAATTTTTTGCCCAGCTAAATGAGTCATAATCGTTCGAATACTCAGCTGTTGATCACTAAATTGCGGTACGCCGACTTGGGCCAAGTATCTTCGCCCTTGAACATTATGCATTTGTAAGACTAAATCGATAGCGCTGAAGGCTTGAGCTCCAATGGCTTGAGGTGTCATGTCTGCTTGAGCCCCTAAAGCCAATAAGCGACTGGAGACTGAAGCCACATCATTAGCGTGTAAAGTCGAAAAGCCTCCAGAATGCCCCGTATTGAAAGCTGAAAGCAATTCCTTAATTTCACGCCCTCGACATTCACCTAAAACGATCCGATCTGGGCGCATTCTAAGAGAAGCTTTGACTAAGGTTTCTAAAGTCACTTCGCCCACCCCCTCAGTATTTTTACGTCGAGCGCTGAGTCCGACAAAATGCGGGTGAGATAAATTGGTGATTTCGCTGAATTCTTCAATACAAATTATTCGCTCGTTAGCTGGAACTAAATCGATTAAAGCTTTTAAAAAAGTAGTTTTGCCTGAACCAGTTGCGCCAGTAATCAATATCGTCGAACGGCGTTGGACTAACGCGGGAAACCAATCTCTAAGGTGCGCAGGGATTGAGCCGGTTTCTAATAATTGATTATAATTTAAGTCGACTCGGCTCGGAACCCGCAAACTAATCACAGCGCCCGATTGAACTAAAGGATAAATTATAGCATGAAACCGAATACCGCTGGGCAATTTACAATCTACAATCGGTTGAGCTTCATCCAGTCGTTCATCAGCTTCAATAGCAATTTGGAATGCGAACTGACGGACTTTGAGTTGGCTATCTAAAATCCCTGCTGGAAGTTCCAATTTTTTTAAGCCTCCGCCTTGGTCAACCCACAAAGAATTAGGTCCGTTAATTAGAACGTCTGTCACCCCAGGTTGAGCGCAAAGCTCTTGTACGTAATCGTAATCGTCAGCGAAGCTCATAACAACTCTTCAAAAATTCGAACTAAGCTTTTTTGACCTCGAAAACTAACAGGCATCCCTAATTCAACTTCGCGAAACAATCTTTTATCATATTTGTACTCTCCCACTAATTGCACGCGCGCATTAGCAGCTGTGGAGTTTTGGGCCATTTGATTAAACCAACTTTGGACCTCTCGCACAGTTTTATAACGACCATGATATCGCAAATTTGGACGTACTAAAATCGCTAAAAAATCTTCAGGAAAAGTTTCACTAAAACTTAAAGCTTTGGTTATGCTGTCATTAGTATTTTCCACCAACAAAACCCATCGGCAATTATGGTCCTCGATCCCAAAATCCCGTAGCTCGCACTCTTGAATCATATAGTCTAAATTATTTGGGTCAAAGTCTTGAATTAATCTGCTTTCGCTGCCCCCAGGATTAACATCAGCGGAGTTTGATAAAACTAACGGAGCTGGTTTGCGCTGTAATCCTATGTCCATTTTCGAATTAATATCCAAAGCTGGATCAAGATCGTCGTTAGAATGAGACTTCGAATCCGAAAGAAAGTTTTTAGATTCACTTCGTCCATAGCAATCGATCAACATTAAACCTACCCAATAATTAGACTGTTCTAAATACTGACGGAACAGTTCGCAAAAAGTCGAGAGTCCGCACCCTGAACGAATACTAGCGATTTTGATAGTTATTACTGGCTGAGGTTGAGCGGCCATCGAATAAGTACTGGAAACCAATTGGCGTTGGAGTTGGTCGGCGGGAGAATTCGTCGAATGATGGCTGATTAGCTCAGTTTGATCAATATTAGTTTTAGTTCCGAATAGCTCAAGAGTGGCTAGTGGTGGTGATAGTGGTGGTGGTGGTTGAGAAACTGACAATGGATCTATCGCTGGTCGAGATACGGCCAGCTGTGAGGAAGAAACTACAACCTCTTTTTCTAAAACTGAAGAAACTATAGGCTCGCCAAGATTTGAGGAAACTTCCATTGGGTCTAATATATCTGAATTAGGAAGATTGAAGTCAACTTTTTTTAACGTGTGTTTAGTGATATCGGTTAATCCCAAATCTTCGGCGAGTCCCATAATTTCAACTTAATTAAAAAATCGCCAGGCTGAAAAAACATTTTTATTTGTGCAAAACTTTTCCCTCAGGCCTATTTCTATCGCTAAAAAACCTTCTGCCAACCTCATAATCCAACGCCATACAGGCATTATCGCTACTCCATCCCAATGTTCATATCTTTTCGGTTTCAAAAAACATCACGGCCAAAACCGACTACAATCCCGCGTTGTAGGGCCAGGTCGATGTATCCGTCCTCTCGCCCCATACATCCCACTCCTCCCGCCAACGGCTCTCTCGCCCCAAATAACCAACCTACGTATCCCGCCTTTCTCGCCAACCGCTCCTACACCCTCGCCGATTGCATTCAACTACCCCTCCCGCCAACGGCTCCTTCACAGAAATCATTCTCATCGATTATTAACTATTAATTGCCTATTCCTAATTCTTCGCCTCTAGAAAAACTCCCAATTTCTCGAATAACTCATCATTTCGATCAAACTAATTACGGAAAAATTTCCGTTAGCCCCGCTATATCCGCGAAAAACTGACTTACGAACAATTTAAAATATTAATCTAAACCGAATTTTTCGGATATAATCTGAAAATATACCGCAGCATGGGCTGCGCGAAAATACAGAAAGGCATACCTTATGAAAGAAAACCTGAAGAAAATGGATCAGATTATTAAGGCCAACGGTGAATATTTCTACTCTAGTCATTATTTAGTGTTCAAGTTGTTGTTCGGAACTGAGCAAAATCAACGTTTTTTATCCTCTTTGTTGTTCAGCATTTTGGGAGGAAAATTGGAAGACTACGATGATCTCCGTTATATTGACTCTCAAAACGTTGGAGAATCAGTTGACGAAAAAACTATCGGGATGGACATATTCGT
>JAITFB010000024.1 GCA_031281695.1 Candidatus Servula neotermitis | reverse complement strand
CGAGAAATTTATCCCAACAGTTTTTTTATATATGTTTCTACTACCGCGTGGAATATGAGTTATTATATTAAGAGATTTTTAGTCGCAAACAACCTTCCGTTTGGGCCATGCGTGCTAAGGGATTGGGGCCCTGAGGAAGATCGTGCTTTTACTAGCGGAAAACAGCATAAAACAGAATCTATCAAGAGCTTATTTAGGCGTTATCCTGAATCAAAATGGATATTAATTGGAGACAATGGCCAACATGATCCCGAAATTTACGGAGATTTATTTCAAGCATATCAAAAGAAAATTCAACGAATTATTATTCGGGAATTTACAAATAAACCAAGATCAAAAAAGCTGCTAGTTTCAAAAGAACGAACCCAGGCGCAAGTAATTTACGGGTTCGATGGGTACGCGTTGAGTAATTCTTTTTTGAATGATTTTAATAATCTGTTAAAATAAGTTTTATGCGGCTTTTTAAAAACAAACTAATATTCGGTGTGTTTATTGTCTTGGCGTGTTTAGTATTTTCTGGAATTGGAAAAATACCAAAAGAAGCCTTTTCTTTGGATAACAGTCAAGGGGTTGCGGTGATCCGAACCTTTACGTTACAACAGGCGACAATAATCCAAAATTATTCACACCAGAGATTTTCTTCAAATCAATCAACTTTGTGGCGAGGTCAAAAAATTACTAAACTTGCAGTAGATAAACCGCAGGATAATTACGAACCCATTAGTGAAACAGTTGTTCAAAGCAATTTAGAGATCTATAATACACAAGCCGGAAATCGTTATATTCCCGGTCAATGTACTTGGTATGCATATAATCGGCGTGTGGAACTTGGTTTAAACGTGGGTTCTTATTGGGGAAACGCTGGATCGTGGCAATTCAATGCTCGAGCTGGGGGATATAGAGTAGATAATACGCCTAGTGTTGGTGCTGTTATTGAATGGCCTGGACATGTTGCAATAGTTGAAAGAATTGATACAAAAAAGAACCGTGTTTATATTTCAGAGATGAATTACTTATGGTCCTTTAATTATCATGAAGGTTGGATTAATAACGCAGATCAACAAGTTTACATTCATTAAATTGGAAAAATTTTAATGAATTCAGTTTCGGTAGTGATTCCGGCTTATAACGAAGAAGAGAATATTGAGCGTTGTTTAGAATCATGTGTAAAGCAAAGTATAGCCCCTTTTGAAGTTTTGGTAGTTAATAACAGGTCCACAGATCAAACTGAAAAATTAGTACAACGGTTTATTGATAAATCAGGGCAAACCAACATTAAATTGCTTCAACAAGATAAGTTACAAGGTATGCAACCTACAATTCGTTTTGGTTTAAATAATGCGACAGGCGAAATTTTGGGACGGATAGATGGCGATAGTATTTTAGAAGAACACTGGGTTGAAAAAGTAAGCACTGCCTTTACAAAAAACCCAAATTTGGGCGGTGTTAGCGGGCCTGTTTCCTATTATGACATGCCGTTTGCAAGTTTTTCTTTACAAGCGGATCGTTTGGGTCGCGAAATTAACTCAGCTTTTATGAAGGAGTATCCCTTTTTATTTGGATCAAATATGGCTATAAGTAAAAAGGCTTGGGAGACGATTAAGGGTCAAGTTTGCGAAGATTTAGATGACAAGTTTCATGAGGATATTGATTTAGCTTTACATCTAAAGTTTAATCATTTCGATATTGAATATTACCCAGAGATGATTGCGTACATTTCTGCGCGCCGGATTGATAACAAACTATCAGATTTTAGAGATTATACTAAACGCTTCTCAAGAACTTATAAAGCCCACGGGATTCATAAGGTGAGTTTAAAGTTTCCCGAGTTTTTTTTGATGACGATTTATTTTCCTTTACATGCTCTTAAAAAGTTTTATACCGCTGATATTTCGCAAAATCTGAACAAAATTAAAAAATCTATATCTACTGAAAACGCTAATGGTTTTAATGAAAAATAAATGTGAAAGAATGAATTTTCAGTTTATAATAGTTGTAAATTTAGGCTAAACTCGCTAAATTTAAATAGGGAAGAATATGTTTAAAAAAATTTCAAATAAATCAGAACAAAATTTAAAAGAAGGTAAACCAGAAGACGACACACTTATTGATCTTGGTATTGTACATGATTACGATTTATATTCTGATCAAGATACAATTGTTAATAAAACTGCTAATACTTTAGATGTTCCGTTGGATGACTTAGAAGATGTAATTTTAGGAGACGTTTTATTATCAAAAGCTGAAAAAGCTCTTGATGAGCACGATGAAGAAGAAATTAAACCAGATATGAATTCGGAGGAGAATTTATCAATCACTCCGGTTTCGATGGATGCAGTGCGTGATTATTTAAAGCAAATCGGAAGAGTGGCATTATTAAAAGCTGAGCAAGAAGAAGATTTAGCTAAAAGAATAGAAATTGGTTTGTATGCCCAGCATTTAATTGATACACAAGGTAAAAAATTGTCTAAAGAACGAATTCGAGAATACAATACTCTTGCAGCGGACGGAAGAAACGCACGTAATCATTTACTTGAATCAAATTTCCGTTTGGTGGTTTCTATTGCAAAAAAATATACTCAACGAGGAATGCCATTTCTTGACCTTATTCAAGAAGGCAATCTCGGTTTAGTTCGGGCGGTTGAAAAATTCGATTACGCGAAAGGATTCAAATTTTCTACTTATGCAACTTGGTGGGTACGTCAGGCTATAACTAGGGCTATGGCAGACCAATCACGAACTATTCGAATCCCAGTACATATGGTGGAAATTTTAAATAAGTTATCGCGAGAAAGCCGACGATTTATTTTGGAAAATGGTAAAGAACCCACAAATGCCGAACTCGCGGTTTTAATGGAGGTTACAGAAAAGCGAGTTCAAGAAGTTAAAAAATATGGTCATGAACCTATAAGCTTACATACACCTCTAGGAGACGATGGTGGTTCAGAATTCGGCGATTTAATTGAAGATACCGATTCGATTACTCCAGAAGCATGGTCCTCTCATGAGGCATTGAAGGATGAGTTGGGCAAGGTGTTACAAACTCTAACTCCGCGAGAATCTGTTGTAATCGCTATGCGTTTCGGTTTACAAGACCAAGAACCCAAATCTTTGGATGATATTGGAAAAATGTTGGGGGTAACCCGTGAACGCATCCGCCAAATTGAATCTAAGGCCCTGTCTAAGTTAAATCATCCTTCTCGCGCCAACGCTTTGCGGGACTTTCGTTAGCCCACAGCGTTCGCAGTTAGCAATTGATAATTAACCATTAATAATCATTGACAACTGATACAGTCTAAGAATTCATGTGTTTGGCGTATGGTTTCCAGCACCGATCTCGTGTACACTCGCATCACATTCTCACACGTGATTGTAAATTGTTAACCGTTGACGATTAAGTTGGTTCTTAGTTTGGACCAAGTTGTTGAACTGTTTTACCAGCGTAAGCGTTGGCTAACTTACAGGCTTGAATCGGATCCGTTCCTTGGAGAATTTGTCCAAAAAAGGTTCCGTTAAAAGCATCCCCTGCTCCAGTTGTGTCAGTTGCTTTTACTGGTCTTCCAATGATTAATTTCCCTTGATAAATACAACCCTTTTCGCCTAAACGCGTAACGGTCGGATTGATGCCGTAAAAATCTCTAAAAACTTCACTCTCTACTTGATTGCCGGAAGTGATAGTATTTTGATTAATGATATAATTGATTAATGTTTTGATATAATCGTTGAATTCTGAAATATGAGGAGATAAATCAAGAAAAGTTAATTTGTTCGACGGCCATTGGCTGAGTATCCAGTCGATCACCCGAAGACTGGCTGGATCTAGTAAGGAGTATCCGGAAAGAAACAGACCATCGTAAGTATCGAGCGGTTTCAGATTGTTGGTAATATCGGAAGTGAAAACTTTTTGTTCGACTCCTGGTAAAGTGATGAAAGTTTTTTCACCATTAGGTAATAATAAAACTAAATCCCAGCCCTGATTACCTTCAATATGCGTAAGAGTATGCACGCCATAACGATCAGCGATCGCTTGGGCAAGTTTAGCGTTGGCATCGGTTCCGATTGGCGAAGTTGCGCTGACTTCTACTCCTTGTTTGACCAAAGCTTTCATGGAGTTGAATCCCGCTCCCAAATATTTTCCTAGTTGAGAGCCGTTGACATTTTGTTCGATATTGGGAAAACGTTCAATCGAAACGTATTGGTCTATGTATAAATTTCCGGTATGTAAAACGTGAGTCATAATTCAGGCAGAGGAGGGTCCCCAACTATTGTTCCAGTCAGAGTGTCAGGAGTTTTACCAGAACACCGAATTTTCAATAATTGCTGTACTAATTCTTCTAGTTTGAGTGTGTTTACCTTTTTGACAGTTTCAATCATATCGGCTGGAAATACATGCATACCGAATCGAGCACCAATAATTGCGCCAAACATGGCAGCAATAGTGTCCGTATCGCCACCGAGACTGGCTGCTGTTAATAGTTGGTCGTACGCTAAATGCTGTAAAGTTACTTGGTTGATGTTTGATTCTTGTTCCAGCAGTGGGTTGAGTAACGAAAATACCGCGGGGATGGACTCGTTGGCTTTGCTGGACGTGCCAATCATAGTGTAAGTAGCCCAAGGGTGAAGAGGATTGCTTAGAGCGTAAGCCAATCTTTCGCTGACATAAGCGCCAACTTGAAAGCCAAATGCATTATTATACATATCGGTTACGAACTGGACGTTATCGACGGCATCGACTAATTGTGAACCGTCAATAAGAGATGAAATCATAAGACCAACAGCAGTCGCTGAAGCTAAACCGTTTCCTGTGTTGTGAGTTAGAATTGATGCATTGAGTATGGGAGAAGTAATGCGACGGGATAGGATTTTAGTGTCCATTTTTGTAAAATGTTCCGATTTATAATTAGCTTTTTTAGCTGGTTTTGTTTCGACTAAATTAGTTAGTCGAGTCGGCGGGTGAGCGATAGCGACAGGTGTGATACGCATAGCTGCTCCGTTGGTGTCTCCGAAACGGCCTGGGTTAGGGTCGCCTTGCTTTAGTAATTCTAATGCTTTCAACGTGGAGGGCCCTAAAGCATCAGCGGTATTATTTTTGATTTTTTGTTTATGCCAGCTGGCTAAGGACTTGGCGAAATCTTTTTGGTTGATTTGGCCTTTTCCAGCAATGAGTAATTTTGCGACGATTAAAGCTTGTTCGGTGTCGTCAGTGATAGTTCCGGCAGGATAGTTTGGGGTTATAGGTTGATCGGCAGGCGCTGGCTCGAATTTGGTGATTCCATCTGGGAAACGATGGTAAATGTCCGACTGGGTAAAATTTTGAGTAGGCATTCCTAAAGCGTCTCCAATAGCTAAACCGTAAAAAGCTGCTAAAGCACGGTCAAAAAAAGGAGTTAGTTTACGTTTCACTCTTACAGATTAGAGAATTTGGTCGGTTTGGACAATTTCGCAGATTGGTCCGAATAGCGACATCGTATGAACTGCAGCATTTTCGGATTCTTTGTCCATGCCTTTGCAGGCGTCTTCAATGATGTAAGTTTTGTAACCTTGGTCAATTAATCCTATGGCCGTAGCAATCACGCAACAATCGGTCGAGACTCCGCAAAGATAAACTTCGTCATCGAAGTCAAGTAAAGTGGCGAATTCGGATCCAAATTTTCCGAAAGTTGTTTTGTCGATGGTGGTCGCCTCTCCGTTCCAACCTGTTACTTTGCCGGCTGCATCAGCTAATTCGGGAATGATGTCCCAAATTGCGTCTGTGGGCGGAACTAAAGCTTTAGGCCAATCTTGGTAATAGGCTTGCCAAGCACCTTTAGGATCTTTCGCGGAGATGAATTTGGTAAAAACCACTGAGGGACTAAATTTTTCCACTAGTTGAGAAATTTTGGGTACAATAGTCTCGATGTCTTTGGTATACCAATCGCTGGAAGGGTCAGCGAAAATATTTTGCATATCAAT
>JAITFB010000100.1 GCA_031281695.1 Candidatus Servula neotermitis | reverse complement strand
AACGCCTCGCCAAAGTTTAGCCATTATGCCTCCAGCTTACAGATGTCAGATGACAGATGTCAGATGGCAGATAAGTGACATCGGTCGCCCCTAGGGCACTTGCACCATAATATCGAGTGTATTCTGTTTTCTGTTCTCTGCAGGCTGTTATCTGATTCATAATTCCTTTGCGGCCAGCACAATGTCGTTCACCACGGCAGCAGCAGTGGGTTCTGAGCCAGCGCCCAGTCCATAATAATGCAGTTTTTGACGGAATTTAGTCTCGATTTCAATTAAGGAATTCCCACCATTCACCAATCCCCAAACTGAGTTGACTGGGACTAATTCTGGTTGTACCCGCAGGTCTTCACAGTAGCTGGTAGCAATCAGTTTGTAAACTTGGCCTTGAATGCTGGCTGACGCAATCATTTTGGGAGTAATGTCGGTGATACCAGTGACTTGTACGTCATCTTTAATGTAGTCACGCCCGAAGGCTAGGCGGGACAGGATTGCTAATTTGTTGGCACTGTCGTAGCCTTGGACATCGTCGCTGGGATCAGCTTCGGCGAATCCTAAGTTTTGCGCTTGAGCCAGTGCTGAAGCATAATCCAAACCAGCGTTGGTCATACTGGACAAAATGAAATTGGTGGTGCCGTTTAAAATGCCTCGGATGCCAGTGATCACGTCTCCTAAATAGTCTTGGCCCAAAGAGTTGACTATGGGGATTCCACCACCGACCGCGGCCTCATAACGCAGAGGAATAGCCTTTTGGCGGGCTGTTTTAATCAGTTCCAGCCCAGCTGTCGTAGCTAGGAGCGATTTGTTGGCTGTAACTACTGGTAATCCTCGCTGGAGTGCAGTCTCTATAATCAATTGAGCGACGGGGGGATTGCCGATTACTTCCACCACAATTTGGACCTCGGGGTGATGAACCACTTCAGTCCAATCTGTAAAAGCAAGCACCCCCTGCTGGTCCAACAATTTTCGATCCGTATCAGTGAAATTGCGTTTCGCCACCGCCGCCAAACTGCCTGGATATAACTCATTCAAAATTTTAACCACCCCTCGACCGACCGTCCCATAGCCGATTAGACCAACTTTGAAATCCATAGCTTCAGTTTATTCTCAGAATCAAAAATTTACCAGCTGTCAGGATAACAAATCCCAACGCTAACGCTGCAATGAATACCATGTGATCATAAAAATCATAGTTTTTCAGCACGAGCAGAGTAATCAGTACTAAAATTACTTCCAACATCACCAGTCCAGCCAAAAACCAGACCCTCATCATAGGCGGTTTGGACCTAACTTTCATGATGACTATAAAGTTGACTAAAGCCAGTACTAAAATTATTCCAACAGCCATGAGTAAACTAATGTTGATTTTCATGAGCCTTTTTCCGAAAATGACCTACGATTAGCGGGCCAAATGTTACTAACAACATTAAGACTAAAGCGATTCCTAAAGCAAATAGTACATATTGAGCATCAAAAATCAGCATCATGACTGATCCAGCGCCGACTAAAAGACTCCAAAGATATAAAACGGTTACGGCCCAGACTTGACTATGGCCAATCAACATCATTCGATGATGAATATGCATTTGATCAGGTTGAAAAGGGCTATGACCATGAATCAGCCTTCGAAAAATCGACATTACCATATCGACTGCTGGAAACAATAAAACTAAAAATGGCAATAAAATTGGCATGAATACAGGCAACGAACGAAACAATGTCGCGCCTGGAGCAATTCTCCCAGTTACAATAATCGCCGAACAAGCCATGAAATAACCTAGGAGCATCGAGCCACTGTCTCCTATAAAAATCCGAGCTGGATAAAAATTGTGAGGTAAAAAGCCTATACAACTGCCGCACAAAATGGCGGAAATTAAAGCGCCAGCTGAAGCGTAAGTAGTCATTGCGCTGGACAACAAATAACAATATACAAAAAAAGAACCCGCGGCTATAGCAACGATTCCCGCGGAAAGCCCATCCAAGCCATCGATAAAGTTGATTGCGTTCATGACCGCCACAATAATCAAAACGGTTAAAACAAAAGAGGTCCGAACGCTAGTCACGGTCAAGCCCGCTATTGGTAAAGTCAGAATTCGCACACCTTGCCAACTTACGTAAGCCGCGACTCCAATTTGCAAAGCTAGTTTCAAAAGCCAGTCTAAATCGAAGTAATCATCTAGCGCGCCGACCAAACAGATTAATACAGCTCCGATGCAAATATGAATTAATTGATTATCCATTTCAAAAACTGGACGAAGGAAACTGAATTGATAAGCCACCACCATTGTGAACAAAAAGCCTGATAAGACAGCTGCCCCACCCAATCGAGGGGTTGGACGAGTATGAATGTCGCGTTTGCGCAAAGAAGAAATTGCGCCTGTCTTAATTGCGAACCGTCGAATCACTGGAGTCAACAAATACGTCACAGAAATCGCGATCAAAACCAATAAGGCGTAAATCTTCACATTGACAGTTTAAGCTACGACTCCATGAATTATGAGGTGGAAGATTTTATCTCCTACGAGCCTGATTGTCCGCGGAGAAATTACAGCTGTAGCTTTGAGCCTCCAAGCGTACACTAAATTTGACATATTAAAGAAGGGGTCCGACCCTTACCAGAAATCAATGCATAGCAAGGGTCGGCGGCAGCTTTAGAGCCTAATGTCGCAGAGGGATATAAAAAAATATCCGGTAGCCCAAAGCTGTCGAAAAATACTCCGCTTGAACTAACATGAGGTTTAATGTTATGGCGTTAAAGCCATTGCAAGCGGAGAAATTTCGCTAGCTATCAAAAAGATAGCTAAGTTTTTCAGTACGGGAAGGATCGCATAAAACAAATCCTAAAATTGCCCCGTTATTTATAGGTTAACGCTTGATTTCGCCAAAACCAAACAATTTCACATAAAAACTCGAAGTTTTTTTCGATAATTTCACCTCACAATCGAAAACGAACCATATACACTCATCATCAAAGCGGATCAAGCCAGAATTAAAGTGAAAATTACACCAGCAAAACCACTCCAATCCTTTGAATTTCAGTGAATGCAAAAAACTGATTTTCAGATCAAAAACAGCATCAACTAAAGAACATCATTTAGGAGTTTGACCTAAGTGAATAGCTAACCTATGTAAAAATTGAGCCATGCTTCCTCGGTTCACAACGTTCCAAGGACGATACTTATGAGAGTCCAAAATTGTAATTTTCTCCGAAGCCATCCATTTTACAGCATTTTGGCGGGAACTGTCTAGACTAATAATGTCGACAATTAGATGATGGGGCTTAGTGATGTTCGGAGACCCAGCGAAACGATACAAAAACTCAGCCATAGCCCCCCGATTAACTGCGTTCGCTGGACAAAAATTCACCTTCGTGCATCCAACTGTAATTTTAGTTGCATACAGCCAATCTATAGCCCTGATCCGATCATAACTTAGATTGCTGAGGTCTTGAAAATGAGAACTGGGAACCAAGGTCAGGTCTGGAGCCCCCGACATCCGATGCAAAAATTCAGCCATTGAACCTCGATTAACCGGTGAGCTGGGGCAATAATAATTTGCCTGATTCTCATTTTTACAACCAACTGTAACGCCAACCCCAGCCAGCCAGTTGATATCTTGATTTCTCGATTCATCCTTAGTTAAATCAACAAATGGACCTGTAACATTAGTTAAATTGAGCGCAGGATGTTCGATAGGCAATCCAATTGGCGCTGGAAGATTCATAGTAGGTGGAAAAACTAAAACATCGTAATTATAATCGATAGTCGAACTAGCAGTAAGATCGTATATCCCTGATACTTCAACTGTCCATTTATCTACGGCACCCTCTATAGGGGCAACGAATTTCGACAGCTCCCAAACTAAGGTTTCGCCATAGCGACTTTTATCAGGAACGGAAACAATTTGGATATCTGAGCCATCAATTGGTTGATCGTTTTTCCACATCCGGACCTGCGCCGCTTGGAAATCAGCTGGACTATAATAAGTAAAACTCCAGCGTTTCGAAGGGGGTATAAAAACCGATGGGAAGTAACCCGCAGAAGGCCAAGCTGTCGCAGCCAAAGTCGAGGCAGCGCTCCAATCGGTTTGTACACTCACAGCTTGCGAGTCATGCGTTGACCCAACGCTAACACCCTTCACGCTCTGCCTCAACAAAGAGTTTCGATGTCCAACTCGTTTATTTGTATCGCCTGGATCAGACAAATACAGCTCTAACGAATAGCCAACTGTATCTTCGTGCTGCAAGGTTAAATTTGAACTCCCCGCGCCGCCATGCCCAGATTCACTCCAACATTTCCAATCCCGAGGTGGGTCATGGCTCAATTCTTGATTAGCCGACATAATCAAAGCCGCCTGTTGAGCAGATTCAGTAAAATCAGGATTATACACAATCGGCTGGGTCAAACCAACTAAAGATCTAATATAATTCAACGCACTAACGTAAGCATTTTTATAAGCATCCGAAGTTTGTCCAGCGTTACAACTCGCCACAGTCCCATTAAAGCCCGAATGAACCTTCGCTGCTTCATAATAGTATTTAGAATATTCATTGTCGGCGATATTCAAATCCGTTGCAATCGAACCAGGTCCAAGCGTTACAGCGGACGCATATCGTTGAGGTACAAGAAAAACTCCTAAAGCGAAAATTACAATAAAGCACATCAATAAGGTCTGCTTAGTTTTTCCAGCTATACGTTTCAATCTGTACCAGCAGGCTGCGCTCAAACCATTAGCTGACCTCAGTCCAGACTTGTTTTTCATAATCCTGCTTGACATAACTCTACTGAACCATCTTACATCTAAATTGAAACATCGTAACTGTTTGTACTACTCGTCATGTACAATATACACATTGAATTCATCCTCCAATGCTTTAGTCGCAGCTAATAATTCCTCATCCGACTTCACGGCACCATAGAGAACAATGGCTTTAGTCAAAATTTCTCGCATGATTTCGGAGCTATTTTTCAGTTTTTGTTTGAATTCAGTTTCATCGTAATTCCAATTTTCCTATTCTGCAGCATCGAAATGAGGAGTCGCATTAATACTCTCATCCGTTTGAATATCGGAGTTTACGACTTTGATGTTTTCAAGAAATTGAATAATGGAAACAAGCTCATCATCAGATTTACAATAACGTGACTTCAGCGTCATTGTGTACTGAAAATCTTTATTCAATGACTCGAATTTTGGAATTTTGAACTGTGTGGAGACTGGCATTAACAAATCCACTGAACTTACATTAACGTTATTGACATTTCTGACTAAGATTTCACACACCTTAATGAAATCTTTGTCCTCTAGAAACTGTTCTAAAGTATACTCTTCCAAAAGAGCGGTTCTCTCTTTAGCAGTATATTTTAGATCAAAAATTGGTCGTTCGAAAAAGTTTAGAACGAAATAGTCGCACCTTTCCGGGGGGAAATCTAGAGTAAAAACGTAAGGACGCTTTTTTTCTGAATTTCCTGGTTTGAACAAATTGTAGGGTTTTGATTCGTGTTTCGCCGGTGATGAATTAACCTGGAAAGCGACTATAACGTATAAAAAAGTTGATAATTTATCCGAGTATATGACGTTACCAGACACTTTTTTCTTGGTTTTCCCAGAATCAGCTTGGTTATTTGGGCCATCCCTGACTATAATTTGTGAGAGCGCGGCACCTTTAGCGAGTTTTTGGGTGTTAATTTTCTGGAGCTCAAATAAATCTTCGGACGAAAGATTTAGCATTTGATCGTCGTAATAATTTTCTCCTTCATCACCGATGCATAACACTTTGCTCAAGTCTTTGTTCTTTCGTCGGATCCTTTTAATCGTATCGTCAATAAACTTGCGAATGCCTGTTTTACTACGAATCTGACTTGACCGAAAATCCTCGGCGAAAATCGACCACTTACCCACATCTGTATATCGAAACGCAAACTGTACCAAATCCATGCCATAATTGTCGCAATTTAACACCAAGCACGAGGATGAATTCTCTGAGCGAGCTTTATCAAACCAATATATAGCTGCGGCCATTCTTTTATTGATAATGCTTACCCCTTTGAAACCTGCGATTTTTGCAGCATTAGCTAGCAGTAATCTTCTGAAATACGGCCACTTATCAGGGCAGGTTATAACCGTTCGCTCATGTATTTTAGAATTTCCTACTGGTTTAATAATTTTATCTGCGGATGATTTTAGAAGTTTGAGAACTAAGGCAATCAAATCGATTTGATCATAATCACGTCCGTTCCACTTTACAGAAATATCGCGGTCGCTAGATGATAATATCTTGACCGATCCACGCTTTGAATCTGTTGCAGGATCTGACATAAATTTATCCTTAGCGACATCACCAACCAGAGCATAATTACTCCCCTCAGGCAAGTATACACTTGGAGACAATAAATAAAGATCTTCTCCATTTGTCAACGGCACACAAACTGGATCTCCCAAGTCTTGACTTACTGCCATCGTAAACCCTTTGTTATCAAAACTCACTCCATAAAAAATCTCGTGACTTTGCTCACTGGCTGTTGTAGCGTGATTTAGAGGGACTTCTGATTCAGCCTCTTTCGTCGGTCCCGAGCTCCATTCACTAGTAGAGGCCTCTTTGGTTTTAGGTTGATTTTCACGCGAATCGCTGATCCCTGAAATTTTCAGTAATGACGCGGAAGCCGTTTGTAATTTCTCGGTGAGACTTTTGATTAAATCTAACTCATTTTGGTTCATTTGTAACTCCGTTAATCCCTGTTATTGATAAATCTGCCCTAACTTCAGATTTTCCCAAGTATAACATCTCTAACAACGGTCTTTCGCACGGTAACCTATTCGACCTCTCAAAATTGCGGCTAATTCGATTTTTCATTAATGTCCTTTTTGGTTTTTATTACGGCGGAATCTTCGATGACCTTTTCAAGTACTGTATGCAAATTTGATAAATTCACAAAGGAGAATTTGGAGTTTAGTCTTTCCTTAGCGTTTTTGAGATTACGAGTATTCATATCAGAAATAACCATAAAATTTTGTTCCTGGGTATCCACCCCTAGAAAGCCGCTTAGTAATTCATATTTTTGCTTAACGCCGGCAGCAAAATTCTTCCAAGATGCTCCTGTTTTGCATTCAAACAAAAATACTACCCCGTTGACAATGAGAAAAACATCGAATTCTCTCACAATTTGTCGGGGAGAAAAATCGATAGCAATACTCGCTGAATGTTCTAAAAATACATTAGTCGAGTCGCCAATGTTTTTGTCCAAGAGATTAGAAACTACGCACATAATCGTTGCTTCGCAATATT
>JAITFB010000060.1 GCA_031281695.1 Candidatus Servula neotermitis | reverse complement strand
GTTAGTGATACTGACCCAGCCACCAACCGCATTCATAGCACAGGTAGCAGTGACGGTGCTGTTAGTAGTGAACGTGACCAACTTCAACTAATTATTGCCGCGCTGGAACAAAATAACCCCGCATCCATTTGGGAACATTTTTTCAATGATTTGCGCCCAGCCGCCGAACTCTTAGAACCTCGCTTAATTAACGCAGCGGGTTTTCTCTCCGGTTCCGGCCCCACCTTAATCTATCCCTCCAGCCACCAACCCCCCGACCCCACTCAGTTTGATTTTGTTTTAGCCGTTAGTAGTTAGTTGCTAGCGACTAGCGGCTAGATGTGAGAAATCTAAGTCTGACAGCGTAAGCTCATCGGCTGGAACGATGTTTTCCGATTATTAATTGTTAATTATTAATTGTTAATTGACCTAATGAGCTGCACTTGGTTATACAAAACCTTACTACTAAACTAAAAATAAGTGGTTTATCCCACCGAACGCTTGAGAGTTTTCGGTTCTAATTGACTTGAATCTGCTCTTAGGCAAAGAAAGGAGCAGTGGTAACTAAAACTAGAGTAAACGACGACATTCGAGCGTCGGAGGTTCGTCTGATTGACGAAAAAGGCGGTCAAGTTGGAATCGTTAGTTTCGAAGAAGCTCGCGAACGAGCTAAATCAGTCAATTTGGACTTGATAGAAATTTCCCCTGATTCCAAACCTCCAGTGGTGAAAATTTTGGATTATTCCAAATATAGATATGAACAAGCTTTACGTAAGCGTAACGCGCGGAAGAATCAAACTTCTACTACTTTGAAAGAAGTCCGCTTTCGTCTAAAAATTGATGAACATGACTATCACACTAAAATTAATCATGTGAAACGATTTTTGGCTCAAGGCGATAAAGTCAAAGTTGGTATTATGTTCCGCGGTAGGGAGCAACAAAGACCGCAATTCGGTTATGAGCTCTTGACTAAAATCGCTGAAGAATTGCAAGATATTTCTAAAACTGAAACCACCCCTTCGTTAGAAGGTCGTAACCTGTCCCTAGTCTTAGCCTCGACTCAAAAGCGAGTTGACCATGTCTCATTGCAACGTCAAGTGCAAACTGAACGGAAAGAGCAACGTTTGGCTCGACAAAAGCAACGGTTGGATAATAAAAAAGCTGAAGGAGTAACTAATGCCTAAGAATAAACCCAGTTCCGCAGCGACTAAACGTTTTCGAGTGACTGGAAGTAAAAAAATTATGTTTAATGGCACGAAAATGCGACATAATTTAGAAAAGAAGTCCGGGAAAAAAGCTCGGGCTTTACAAACCGAACAAGTGGCTCATCCCGAAGATCAAAAAGTAGCAAAAAAACTTTTAGGGATTTGAATCTAAGGAGAAATTATGACTAGAATTAAGAGAAGCGTTAACGCGCGCAAAAAACGCCGAAGTGTTTTAGAAAAGGCCAGCGGTTACCGAGGGGTGCGATCGCGTTTGTATCGCAAAGCTAAAGAACAACTTCTTCATAGTTACACTTATTCGTTTGACCATCGTAAAGATCGGGCTGGTGATTTCCGTAAACTGTGGATTCAAAGGATCAACGCTGCCGCTCGCGCGAACGATTTGACTTACAACCGTTTTATCCAAGGTCTGAAGTTGGCCGATATTCGTTTAGACCGTCGTATTTTAGCAGAATTGGCCGTCAACGATCCTGACACTTTCGCCCAAATCGTCAAAACCGCCAAAACAGCTCTCAGCCAGTAGTTATTTTTTTCAATTAACAATTAATAATTAACAATTAGCAATGGCTGGGAGGTTATTGGAGAGAAGGAGCTTACGCTGAAAGTGTTCAAGTATTTCGTAGGAGTGGCATTGGTGTCTCAAGTCTTTAGTTGCTAGTTAGCAGTTGTCAATTGTTAGTAGCCAGATGACAGATACAACCTTATTTAGGGTTTGCCATATTAGGTACTTGTGAGTTTATATAATGACAGTTGACCTAACTCAATATTATTTAAGGTCTGCCTTTTGAAACTTAAAACAAAAATCCTCGCCACTTTACGGGTTTGTCATATTAGGTACATATGAGCTTATATAATGGCATGGTTCCCCTTAAAACCAAGGGGAACTCCAAGCCGCTTGCCGGCGGGGAGGGGTTATACGGGGTTAGAGTTTGAGATGGGGCAGAGCCCCAGTCTCATCCCCCCGCATTTGCGCATGCATAAGCTAATCTAATTCTATGACTTACAACCCAACCTACTTATCTGATTTTCCCATCAAGACACTGCGCGAAACGCCTAGTTATGCCGATACTCCAGGCTATCAATATTTGATTCGAGCTGGCTTTGTTCGTCCAGCTTCTGCTGGTATTTTCACCTTGTTACCTTTCGGTATGAAAGTAATATCCAAAATCGAAACCATTGTCAGAGAAGAGATTGAAGCTATCGGAGGGGTAGAAGTTTTGTTTCCAGCACTATTGCCCAAAGAACCTTTCGAAACTACTGGTCGCTGGGAGGAATTTGGCGAAAGCATGTTCAAACTGCGAGATCGTAAATTGAGCGATTATTTGTTAGCGCCGACTCATGAAGAAATGTTCACCCTTTTAGGCCAGGAAATGTTTCATTCTTATCAAGATTTCCCAGCGATTTTGTATCAAATCCAGACGAAATATCGCGATGAATTGAGACCTCGCGCTGGTTTAATTCGCGGCCGAGAATTCATTATGAAAGATTCTTATTCATTTGATTTAGATGCCAATGGTTTGGACGTTAGTTATCAAAAGCATCGACAAGCTTATCAGAAAATTTTTAATCGCTTAGGTTTTGACTACGTGATTGTCTCAGCTCAATCTGGCGCTATGGGCGGGTCCAAATCCGAAGAATTTTTTACGGTTTCTCCCATTGGTGAAGACACATTTATTTCGACTCCGAGCGGTTTTGCTTCTAATGTTGAAGCGTTTGAAACTTACGATGGGAGACCAGCAATAGACCCGAAAACGGGTGAACTGTTGATTAAAGATGGCGATTTAGCTAAAAATGGCGAACCCATCACTTTGCATCGTGGGATTGAATTGGCTCATATCTTTCAATTGGGGCAAAAATACGCTCGTGCTTATAATTGGACTGTTCAAAATCAGAATTCCGAACGCATCACTCCTACTATGGGTAGTTACGGTATTGGCATTAGCCGAATTTTAGCGACTTTTGCTGAATTGTTTCATGACGAAAAAGGTTTAATTTGGTCCACGGCACTATCGCCGTACGACTTTCAAATTATTCAAGCGATTTCTAACGATAAAGTCAAGGAGACCTCTTTTGAGATCGTTAAACAACTGGCTAAACGAGGCTACAGTTTTTTGATTGATGATCGCGCTATTTCCGCTGGTGTTAAATTTAAAGATGCTGAATTGATTGGAGTACCTCAAACTATTGTACTCGGAAATTTGATTAAAGAACACAAAATTGAGCTGAAACATCGAGCTACAGGTTCAATCGAGACATTGACTCTTGATCAACTCTACTCTAAGTTCTTATTAGCTGGGAGCTAGTCCTTGGTTTCGCAGAGCGGGAAATTATGAGTTTATTAGTTGTTCGGTTTCGAATCGGTCAGAATAGAGCCGCAATTGCCTATTCATTTCTTCTCTTTCACATCGTTCACTGAGACCTGCAAGAATATCCTTCTCGACGGGTTCGTAATCTGGTAAATTAGTCATAAGTTCTCCTTTTTTTAAATGACGTAATTAAATTACACTAAGGAGAACTTTTTAATTTCCCACCCAAATTTACATGCAACCTTTTTT
>JAITFB010000008.1 GCA_031281695.1 Candidatus Servula neotermitis | reverse complement strand
GCGTTTAAAATTCACTATTCTCGTACGAAAACCCACATTGTCCCCAAATATAATCCTTCAATGTAAGATTAAAGTATGGTTAACTTATTTGAGATCGCTGGGAAAGATGTGAACATTGTTTTTACAGACGGTCAAGTTATGTCCGGATTTGCCGCAAGTTGTAGCGGAGCATTAGACAACGACGAGAGTCGAGAGGATGAGCTTGATCTCGAGGCTGAGGATGGTCATTTGTATTGCATTCGAGCTTCCGAAATTGCCAGCATCCAAGTCCTTGAACCAGCACAATCCAAGAAACGTTTTCCTTTAGTTGCGGCTAGTTTGTAGTTTTTTGTTCCACCATCCCCACCACCACTGCTACCCTCCTTTTCATTCTAATTAATTCCTATTTTGACGCCGTTATCAGCTAATCGTATCCCGCTAATCTTAAACCATGACATCATCCAAATCTATCCCAAAACTCTTCCTCTCTGGTCTAACTGCTTTGATTTTCGCTTTTTCCACCCTTATTTCCCCGGAACTTGAACGCGGGATTTTAAGTTTAGGTAATTCTCTCAAGTCCGCCGTTGCAGCTCCTCGAGATTGTACTTCAGATCTGAATAATATTTCAGGAAGTGGGAGTGACATAGATCCTTACATAATCGCAGGTGCGGATGACCTTAATTGTATGCGACAAGCTGTCAATGAAGGTTTAGAGTCCATTATCAGCAAAACTTGGAAAGTTATCAATGACATTGATTTATCGGCGATCAGCGCTCATTATGAGGATCAAGGCGGTTGGATCCCCATAGGATCCAAGGATAAGTTTGTTGGGGTGTTCTATGGAGCGAAAGTGGGCAGCCCAAATGGCGAAGTAAACATCACAGGTGTTGTTATCACTGGTAAAAAATCTTCAGTTGGACTTTTCGGGTATGTATAAGATTCAACTGTTTCAAACTTGAGAATCGATGCAAATATCAATATTAGTGGGCGATACGCCGGCATATTAACGTGCGGTATTTCAAATTCGCTCGTCGAGAAAGTAACTACCTTGGGGAAAATCTCCGGTGAAATGCAAATAGGTGGGGTTGTAAGTTATTTGGGCGATGCCGGAAATACAAACATTGTGCGTGATGTAGTAAATGAAGCGACAGTATCGGGAGAGCTCGACATAGGCGGAATTGCCGGGTGGGCTTATATCAAAGAAACTATTCTCAAACAAGTAATTAATCGGGGAAGTGTTCAAGGAGGAGCTAATCTCGGTGGGATTATCGGTAGAACATTAAGATCAGCGGGTGATGAACTAATTGAAATCAGTGATGTTGTCAATTATGGAAATGTCGCTGCAACTGTTTCAGAGAATTGGATGTCGGTCGGGTATGGTGGAATCATTGGGTCTGCAGAGTTTAATGCTACGATAAACGGGGCTATAAATTATGGAAATATTTCTTCGATTGCTGGTCAAAATGGCACAAGTGGCATAGTTGGATTCGCAGACTCTTCTGCAAACATTCAGATCGATCATGCTTACAATGTAGGAAAAATTTCAGGCGTGAGTTCCGCTGGTGGAATCATTGGGGAGTCTTTTGGCAAAACGTCAATTACAAATGTTTATAATGCTGGAAACATTTCGAGTTTTTTTGGTGGTGGATTAATAGGCTATAACGCTCAGGGCGGACGTGCAGAAAACTCAGTTGCGATAAATTCACGCGTTGGTAAGTGTAGCGAATTTTGTGGAGATTTGAGCTCTGAGGAGTCAACAAGAATAAGAGGTATTGATTATGATGGCAATATGACTCTAAAAAACCTTTATGGTTTAAAAAATATGGTCGTCAACGGTAAGAAAATCTCCAGCACCAACCCCAACGGCACTGATGGCAAAGACGTTACTCCCAAACAACTTTACGACGCCAACTGGTGGAAGAATACGGCAAAGTTTTCGGAGGCGAATTGGGATTTTTCGAAAGTGAATAATGCGTATAAGCAGTTGCCTCGGTTGAAGGGGACAGATGGGAAAGTGTTGGCGGGGCAGAATCCGTTTCCTGATGTGAGAAGGGAGAGTTCGACGGTCACGTATTCTAAGGATAAGGGCGTAAAAATTGCGGGAGTGTCGCAAAATCGCTTAGATTCGATTGTTTGGCTAGCGGATAAGGGGGTGACGATTGGATCAGGATCGTTAGCGGTGACGGGACAAATGACTTACCGGCCGCAGGATAAGGTGACTAGGGGTGCGATGGCGCAGTTTTTGCAGAAGTTGGCTGGTGTGAATTTCAAAGATTTGGAGACTAAATATAAGGGTCAGAGCTCTAAGTTCAGTGACACTGAAAATTTAGCTAAAAAGAATGCTGCGCGATTTTACGCGATTGAATGGTTAGCGGATTCGGGACTTACCAGCGGTTGTGCGGACAAAAAGTTCTGTCCCAACTCCCCTGTCACTCGTGGGGCCATGGCCGAATTTATGCAAAAATTTGCTGGCGTAGTCAACATTCCCGAAACCATTTCAAGCTTCCCAGATGTAGTGACAGCCGCTGGAAATATAACTTACGACGGCAATAAAAAGTCCACTAAAATTCCAGCTCTCACCCCAGCTCGCATTGGCGCTATCAACTGGTTAGCCAGTGTGGGTATCACAGCTGGTTCTGGGCAATTGAACGGAGTTACGACTTACCGTCCGCAAGATCCAGTTACTCGGGGAAGTATGGCGGAATTCTTACAGAAGCTCGCTTCGCTCAGTGTTTAGTGACTGATTCCTCATTCTGAGATAACTAAAATTACATTTTTCATTCTCTGAGCAAGTTCGAATAAACTAATGTTACTAGTTGACATATTTTGCGTCAACGAATAAAGGAGGCGTATGTTTTTTCATTTCACTAAGGAGATGATGGTTAAGACCCATGCGCCTTCGCTACCCACTCAAGACGATGTTGATCCGTTGTATTCGTGGCGAGTGAATTACATCCAATATGGGAAGCATGATTTGCTGATTTTTATGAATGATGCAGCTCTTTACGCTGTCTTGGTCGATGATCCGCAGATGGAAACTCCTGAAGAGTTCTTGGCCGAGTTCGAGGACCAACTGGAAAGAGTTATGTTGCGCGATCAAATCAACTCTGAGGTAATCGATCGCTATCTGCGAGCTTTTCCGGAGGTAGATATTGTAAAAAACTCGAATCCCCAAAAAAACAATGAACTTGACCAACTGTTTGCAACAGTTCGAGACATATGGGGTAAAGCCGATGATGTGAGCATGTCTCAATACGTGAACAATCAGCTTATTGATGAGACACATAATGATACTCCAACTGAACATTTTATGAAAGAACTTTCTCAGTTTGGGCTACCACTGCGAAAGACCCACGCCTTTGATTTACTGGTTATTCTCCAATTACCAAAAGGGTCAACCAGGAGGAAAATTCGAGTCAGCGCAAATTTTACTTTTGATGATTTACATTGGATTATTCAAGAAGCTATGGGGTGGTCGGGACTCCATTTATACAAGTTTGAATTCTATCGCCAAAATGATTACGATCCATTTATTGAGTTGTTGGGGCTTAAAGACTCTGAGTATCATCCAGACGCGACTCTAGCTAAAGATGTGAAATTAATCGAAATGATTCCGAAATACCAGCGGATTTTTTATACCTATAATTTCACGGATTGGTGGCATATGAAAATACAGATTATGGGCGAAATGTTCGATTGCGATGAACTCTTACCAGTGCTTTTACGAGGTAGCGGTGCTACCCCTTCCGAACAGTTCCGAGGAATGTGGGAGGTCGAGGAGTACTTTAAGAAAAATGCTAAAGTCAAAAAACGGGGGGATCAATCTGATGATGACGATTTATATTGGTTGCCTTACGATTTTGATGAAACGGCTGAATGCGTTAGATCGGCTATGAAAGATCCCACCGCATATGCTAAATTTGCAGACATGTTTGAATACTGATATTTTGAAATTGTATTTCCTAATCCATATTCTGGAAGTCCGTTCGACTAAACTAACGGTATTCGTCGACACATTGGGATCAATCAATAAAGAAGGCACATGATTTTTCATTTCACAAATAAAATGATCGAAAAAACTAACGCCGGCCAACTGCCAGTGCGCAATGACGTTGATCCGTTGGGTTCATGGCGAGTGAATATTATTCAAGATGAACGGGATAAGTTGGTTGTTTTTATGAATGATGCGACTCGCTACGTTATCCTGCTTGACAATCCTCCATTGAAAAATCTTGAGAAACTTTTTTCAGCTTTTCTGGATCAATTGTTGCAAGTTATGTTAACAGATCAGATTAATACTGAAGTGTTTTTGGCTTATTTTAATGAGTTTCGGGGGATTGATTTAGCAAAAAATTCTGACCCTAAAAAAACTGCTGAAATGATTGGGTCGTCCGTGAATGTTTGTGATTTATGGGGGATTTCTAACGATGTCAGAATGTCTCAGTATGTCAATCATTTGAAATTGAAATCTTTAGGCTATCATTTTCCAACTGCAAGTTTTATGGAAGCTTTGACTCGATACGATAGGCCTGTGAGGCTAACCCATGCGTATGATTTATTGTGTGTTCTTCAATTGAAAAACGGGTCTGCCCGAAGAAAGATCAGAGTAAGTGATTATTTTACATTCGACGATTTGCATCGAATTATTCAAGCAGCTTTTGGTTGGTTGGATTATCATCTGTATGAGTTCGAGTTTTACCATAAAAAATCTTCTAAACGCTCAATTCTTTTGGATGGTTACGAGGACCCAGATGGAGATCC